>JBBRHB010000192.1:0-8322 GCA_038223355.1 Chloroflexales bacterium | reverse complement strand
AAGGGAAGCGGCATTGTAGCCGCTTCCCTTATTTGTTTAACTTGCGTGTCTAGGTGAGAATTGTATTCACCATGTGGAAAAGCCGGTCGCAACGGTTTAGCAAATAGCACTGTAGTAGTTGAGACCGACCCAGTGGGGTTATTTGTTACCGTTCGTCATCTGACTCGCCTAGTTAACGGTCACCGAGCTACTGAGTCTGGTGTCGCGCGAGGAGGCACCGACATAGACCTGATACGTACCGCTCGTGATCTCCCACTGACTCGTATTAACGTTCCAGTCAGAGTAGGGACGTGTCGTGGAGCCGGGGTCCACCGTTACGGTGACCTGTTTGGTCTCGCCGGGATTGAGCTGCACCTTGGCCCAGCCGACCAACCGCTTGGGCGGCTCGCCTGTCGCGGCAGGCAGCCCTAGATAGACTTGAGCAATCTCAGTACCGGCGCGTGCTCCCGTATTCGTAACACTAAAGTTCACGTGTAAAGGCGTCGTCCCGTTCAGCACGCTGGGTGTGCATACGAGTTGGGAGTACGCGAAGCTGGTGAAGGACAGACCGTAGCCGAACGGATACTGCGGCGTCAGGCCGAGTTGGTCATAGCCGCGGTAGCCAACTCCCAGCCCCTCGGTATATTGAGCGACGAGGTTCACGCCCGGGTACTGAATCGGCGACGAGACCGGGGTCTGATCTTCACTGACTGGGAAGGTGACTGGAAGCTTGCCCCCAGGGTTTACGTCACCGAAGAGTACGTCGGCGATGGCATTACCTTGCTCTTGACCTGCATACCACGCAACTACAATCGCTGCCGTGGGCTGCTGCCAGGCCGACGTCTTGACGGCCGCACTGGTGGTCAGTACCACGATCGTGTTGGGATTAGCCGCAGCGACCGTCTGGATGAGTTGGGCCTGCTCGTTGGGCAGGTCAAGATTCGGCCGGTCTTGCGACTCACTCGAGTAGTCGCGCACGATGACAATCGCCACGTCAGATTGTTGGGCAAGGAGCGCCGCCGCCTGCATAGTTGCCGGAACGGCATTCGTAGGGTGCGTCCATCCAAAGCGTACCTGTGCGCCTACACCGCTCTGCGCTTGCTTCGTTGAGTCGGCAGCGTACGTGATCTTCACCGTGTGCGCCTGACCGGCAATGAGCAACACCGGCGTCGACATAGAGGTATAGTCACTCTGAGCCGGGTTATTGATGACCAGCTGGTTATCGAGATAGAGTTGACTGGTGCCGGCACTCGTTAGACTCAAGGTGTAGGCACCGGTTGTGGGTGCGGTGATACTGCCGGTCCAGCGCACCGAAATGCGTCCGTTAAGCGCCGTTGGTGTCGGTGGTAACTTCGGTGAGCTCGCCCTGAAGCTCGGGTAATTGAAGAAACCAAGATCCAGGTCGGCCTGTGGATCGGTCCGGACCAAGTATGGAGTACCCGTGAAGGTCTTGTTGGTCCAGTACTCCGCATGTAACCCGTGGACGTCCGGCGTAGCGCCGGCCGGTGTCAGGACCGCCGACGGCACCGCTGGGTCGCCTGGATTGAGGGCAGCCGACGAGATTGGATCCACACCCGGCGCGTAGGTTACCTGGACCCCGTTCCCTGCGCGCTGGCGGATACCGTCGAGTGGGCTGACTGTGTACGTAGGCTTGACTGTAGAGCTGCCACCGCCCTGCGCCGATGCATCGTCTGCATCTGGGCCGATCACCGCGATTGAATGCAGCGTACTGCTCGATAGGGGGAGCATGCCACTGGCGTTCTTGAGGAGCACAATCGCCTGATCTGCGATCTGCCGGGCCGTCTGACCATCTTGTTGCACCGGGAGGGGTCCGATCTGGACTGGTTGGTCGAAGAGCCCAAACGCGAACATCGACTGCAAGATGCGGAAGACCTTATCGTTGAGCGTCGCCTTGCTGACCTGACCGGCCTGCACCGCAGATTGCAGCTTCTTCCCCCAATAAGTGCCCGTAGGTTGCTCTTGATCAAGACCGGCATTAGCGGATGCTACAGTGCTGTGATTGGCAGTGGAGTCGCTCATCACCCAGCCTGGAAAGCCCAGTTGCTGTTTGAGGATACCGGTCAGCAGGTGGCTGTTCTCGCAGGCATATGTGCCGTTGATCTGATTATAAGCGCACATTGCAGCGGCGACGTTACCATCCTTCACGACCGACGCGAACGGCAAGTTATAAATCTCCTGGAGCGTGCGCTCGTCTACTTGCGCGGTAACCGTCATACGATTGGTCTCTTGGTTGTTGACGTCGTAGTGCTTGGCGGTGGCTTCAACCGGATGGCTTTGAATGCCCTGAATCTCGGCCACGCCCATGCGTCCACTCAGCAACGGATCCTCGCCAAATCCTTCGAAGGTTCGACCGCCTTGGGCCACCCGTGCGATGTCCAACGCCGGCGAGAGCATCACGTTGTGGCCCGTGAGGAAGGCCTCATTGCCCATGAGGTCGCCAAATTGCCCCGCCAACGTCGGATCCCACGTTGCCGCCAGCGCGAGCGGTGACGGTAACTCCGTGGTCATCTGTCCGTTGACTGCTGGGTTCGCGACGCGGACGCCGGCGGGACCGTCGGCCATGGTTAACGCCGGGATACCGAGGCGGGAGTTAGGCGCGTTGTAGAAGGCATAGTTGAGATTAAGGTCGCCGGTCACCATCGCAACCTTCTCTTGAAGCGTCATCTGCCGCAACAGTAATTGTGCGCGTTGACCCGGTGTTAGCGATGGCTTCATCCACGGGCGGTCTTGCGCATAGGCATGCGGCAGGGTCGCCGTAAGCAGCGTCCCTAGTATCCCCACCACCGTCAGCAGGCTCACAAGGGGACGGCACCGGTTACCTTTATACATTGGTGGCCTCCATGCCGATTACGCCGGACGAAAGGTGTGCGGAATGATCGTGGCCGGTGTCAAGGCGGATGAATAGTGCTGGATGAGCCCGGGTAGGGCCGCCACATTATCTGCCGGCATTGCACTCGTGGCCTCCTGAAGCGTCGCCTGCGATAGACGCGTGCCAGCCTGCGAGTCATTCGCTACGATATGGTCTATCTTCTTCGGATCATTGATCGTTAGATTACAGTAGGCAAACATGGCGTCCAGCACCTGCCGTGGTGTTGCTTGAAGATCTTCATACCGCATACAGAACATTGGAATAGCTTGCCGCTGCAACTCGAGACAACGATCCATAATGGCTGTCCAGAGGCAAGCGAGCAAGTCAACCGGCGGCATCGGTGTCGTATGAGTCGTGCTATACGTTCGGACGAGAGGATTAAAGAGCGCGAAGAACTGCTGCAGGCGTGGCAGTCCCCTCTGGAACCGGGCATCATACATACCAAAAGCGCGGGCTGCCGATTTGGCCCAGCCCACCGCATTCCGGTACAGGAAAATAACTTTGGCTTCAGGAAACGTATGGTACAAGAGGTCACCAAGCTCGATGCCAACACCTCGAAACTTGATCGACCAGACCGTTGCTCCAGCGTTCCGCGCCCCGGCATACATCACCTTTGTGCAGTCCTGTACTAGCGTGCTCACTGCGGCGTCATTGCTACCGTCCGCAGCGCGTAATGCAATGAGTTGGGTGAAAACGTCAGGCTCTGCAATACTACAGACGCCATCGATCTGGTTGAGAGCATTGTGAACGACTGTCGATCCGCAGCGACCGACGTTGTAAATCAGGATGAGCCGCTGCGGATTGAGCACTACATCATTGGCAAGCTGGTGCAGAGTCTCGTAAGAGACCGCAATTAATCCTTGTGCCGCTTCATATTGGGCGATATTATAAAAAGGGGCGTGGGTGAGATTAACGTCGGGTGGCGTTTCGACAAAGATGGCCCGCCGGTTCGGATGATCTAGACAGTACAGACTGATGGTCGGCTGCTCCACCACAACCCGTGCATCAATAGCCTCACCGTCACGGTAACGAAAATGGTCCAGCGTGGCGACCGCGCCCGGGAATGGTCGCGACTTCCCGTCGATGTTGAGCCGCTGAGCCATCATAGAGCTATTTTCCATGTATTTCAACTTTCATCGGGCTAAACGTGTGCGGCACAACCGTATCGGCATTGAGTGTCGGCGAGAGATGGTGGATCAGCCGCCGAAGCTCTGGTAAATCATGTTCAGGCAGTTCCCGCGCGGTGTCGCGCAGACTTGCTCGCGATATTCTTGTACCGGTCTGCGAGTCCTGGGCCAAAACACGATCAATCTTTGACGGGTCATGTACAGTGAGATCACAGAAGGCCAACAAGGCATCAAGCATCTCTTGCGGTGCGGCCTGTAGATCTTCATAGCGCATACAGAACATGGGCACACCTTGCCGCTGCAACTCGAGACATCGTTCCATCACGGCTACCCAATTACAACTCAACAACTCAATCGGTGACATCGCTGTTGTCCGCGTTGCCATATAGCTGCGAACTAAAGGATTGAGACGAGCAAAAACCTGCTGGCTGCGCGCCGCGGCCTTCTGGAACGGTGCCTCGTAATGGCCGAAAGCGCGTGCCTGCGATTTGGCCCATCCCTCCGCATTCCTGTACAGGAAAATAACTTTAGCTTCAGGAAAGTGGTGATTCAGCATGTCGCCCATTCCGATCACGAGGCTCTTTAACTTTAGCACCCAGGCCGTCGCGCCCTCGCTGCGTGCCGGTGCGCACATCACCTTCACGCAGTCACGCACTAAGTCGCTCACTTCGGCGTCGTTGCTGCCGTCGGGTGCTTGTAGCGCCCGGAGTTGCGTAAAAACGTCTGGCTCCGACATACCATATACGCCATCAGCTTGGCTCAGAGCATGGCTAACTAAGGTTGAACCACAGCGTCCCACGGAGTAAAGCAAGATGATCCGTCGCGGATCGACTACTATGTCAGCGGCAAGCTGGTGCAGCGTGTCATAGGAGACCGCAATCAAGCTCTCTGCCGCATCATATTGAACGATATTGTAAAAAGGAGCTTGCGTCAGATCGACATCAGGCGGTGTTTCAACGAAGATTGCGCGCCGGTTATCGTGATCGAGGCAGTACAAACTGATGGTCGGCTGTTCCACAACCATCTGTGCATCGACCTCCTCGGCTTCACGATACTTAAAATGATCCAGACGTACAATTGCGCCCGCAAATGGCCGCACCTTACCTTCGATAGTCAACCGTTGAGCAGCCATAGCGATCCCTCCAGGAATTACAGATCAGGGTTGTACGTGAGTAGGCCCATCATAACATGCGGCTACGCATGTTTATCGGCTGCTGCCACGATGTAGCATCACAGGTAGTTGGTGCGTCGTGAGGTGCCAGCTAGGCCAGTATTATACCAAAATTATGCTGGCCTGAAGGTATGTGGTACCACTATATTGGGCGTGAGTCTAGGCGAAAACTGTTGAATCAGCCCGTGTAGCTCTACTAGGTCAGCTTCTCGCAAGATCTTCGTGGAGTCCTGAAGCGTTGCTTGCGACAAACTTGTACCAGCTTGGGAGTCCTGGGCCACTACATGAGCGATCCTGGTGGCGTCTTGTACTGTTAGTCCGCAGTAGGCAAACATGGCACTAAGCATTTGTCGGGGCACCGCCTGCACATCTTCATACCGCATGCAGAACATCGGAACACCCAACTGCTGTAAGTCGAGGCAACGATCCATCCTTGACACCCACATCCAACTCAAAATCTCAATGGGCGACAGGGTTGTGTGCGTCGCCATATAGGCGCGGATTGCGGGATTCAGTCGAGCATAGCGCGCCGTGGTGCGCGGTTGCCCGGCCGGCACCCCAATATCGTAAATGCGATAGGCACGTGCTGCCGATTTAGCCCAGCCATCAGCATGACGATACAAGAAAATGACTTTGGCCTCAGGAAAGCTGCGGTATATGATATCGCCAAGCTCGACACCAACGCTTCGGAACTTGAACGACCAGGCCGTTGCTCCACCACTCTGCGCTGCGGCACACATGATGTTCATACAGTCACGCGTAAGGCTACTCACCTGCGCGTCATTACTGCCATCTGCCGCTCGACCCGCACTGAGTTGAGTGAAGACATCCGGCTCTGAGAAACTGTAGATGCCGTCGGCCTGGCTGAGTGCGCGACTTACCAACGTCGACCCACAGCGACCAACTGAGTAGAGCAGGCTGATCCGATGGGGATCGACCACTACGTCGCTTGCAAGTTGATGCAGCGTGTCATAGGCGACCGCAATCAGCGCCTTTGCTGCGTCATATTGAGCCTGGTAGTAAAAAGGTGCCCTTGCTAGATCACTGTCGGCGGGCGTTTCGACAAAGATGGCCCGCTGGTTAGCATGATCTAGGCAGTACAGGCTAATGGTTGGCTCTTCGACGACAGCTCGCGCATCAATAGCCTCACCTTCATGATATTGAAAATGGCTTAGATTGGCGATCTCGGTTGGGTAGTTTCGCACCTTGGCATCGATAGTGAGCCGTGCAGCACCCATCATTATCCTCCGTATTTATTGCTTGGGGTGTTGCGCGAAGAAGTTCCAGATGAGGTCGGTGGCGTTAATATCCTTGTTCACCTTGCCGACTGCTCGCTCCGGCAAGTACTGCGGGCCGCCGGGCCAGGTATGGCCGCCACCCGCAATAATATACGCATCTACGGCCGTCCCTGCCCGGCAAGAGCCGGATAGCTGCCGCTCGACATGTGTCGTGTCGGCCGCGTCACGATGTGGTAGGGCCTGCGCTTGACCAGGGGCTGGACAGCCATCGATCTGGCGCCAGCGGGCAATAGTATCGGGTGTTGACAAGAGCACCGGTGGATTTTTCCCGAGCTTGACCGTCCCACCGTTGTAATTAATGACCGGATCACCCGTGCCATGGAAGTCGATCACTGCCACAGCGTGGTCGGGGTGGCACTGGTTCACCTCAGTGACGCCTAGCGCTCCTGCGACAGGACCAATTGCGGCGATCTTGCCCGATAGCTCGCAGGCCAGGCGATACGAAAGGCCGGCTCCGTTCGATATGCCGGTGGCATAGACACGGTTGGAATCAATCCGAAATGCTTGCGAGAGCCGGTCAATCAATGCCGAGATGAAGCCAACATCATCGATGGCCTTGGCTTCTGGCGTTGTGTCGGGCTGATCATGCCACTGGCGGCCGACCCCGTCGGGATAGGCCACAACAAAGCCTTGTTGGTCGGCCATTGCACTGAAATTGGTTAAGCGTTCCGTCGACTTGCCGCTGCCGGCCCCGCCATGGAATACGAGCACGAGGGCAACGGGCTGGTTCGCCGGCAGTGAAGGCGGCACATGGAGTTCATAGCTGCGCGGGTAATTGCCATGTTGTAATGTCTGTGTGCCACTTTGCAATGGCTGTGATGGGCTGCTGGGCGGTTGTTGTGCGGCTTGTTGAGTAGGCTGTGGTGGGCTGCTAGGCGTTTGTTGTGCAGCTTGCGTGGGCTGCGATGGACTATTGGGCGGTTGTTGTGCAACTTGGGTGGGCTGTGCTGGGTTGCTTGCCGGTGGCTGTTGCGCAGCTTGAGTACGCTGTGCCTGTCTTTCAGCTCGAGCCGCACAGCTCGATGCCAAGACAAGCACAGCACAAAAGGCGAGCAGCACCGGGATACGTTGCTTTCTCTTCATTAGGCCTTCCTCTCGTCAATGACCGCTTTCATTGCGGGCTTCCGACCCGGTCCGTTGCCGGCGGTTCAATGTTCGCTGCTGATGGCTGCAGTTGCCATCCAACTGCAGCACCAAGCTGCAGCATTGCTTCTGCTTTAATACGCTCTGCCAGCATCGGATTGCCGCCAGCCGCCCAGCTCATGAAGGTCATGGCCATCTGCTCATTAAAGGTTGTTATGAGCAGTGTTCGCTCCCGTCGAGCAGGGCTGACAAACGGCGAGTAGATCTCCTCAAGGCGAAGTGATCCATACTGCTTGGGTAATTTGATGCGGCCAAGATTCGATACTGTTATGTCACACCCGCTCCACCGCAAACGCAAAATTCTGCTCAACTCTGCGTTCGACTTGGTTTTGGCCCACTTCTCCATAAGTTTCTGGCCAAGTAACGCGCGTACAAAAAGTCTGGTTTCCGAGGTTGCCTGCTCAAGGCGCTGCTTGAACTCCCGGGCCATGTCCCAGAACTCCCTCCCCGGGCGGCAATCAACGCCGGTTTGAACCAAAAGAATGAATAAGCCGAAGGCGTCGCCCACCGGCATCGTCAGCCTGTCTCTGATGTTGACTGGGCTTTGAACTTTGCTCAACGAACCGACCGACTTGCCCTCGATATCCCGTAAAGCCACGAGAAATGCAGTGCAGATTGCGGCGTGAACGGTCGTCTGTTCCCGCTTGCAAGCCGCAATGAGGCTTGATGTATCGGCTTCGGTCAGTGCCCAGGTCAGCATCGTTAGCGCGGCAC
>JBBRHB010000191.1:0-8363 GCA_038223355.1 Chloroflexales bacterium | reverse complement strand
GCAGCATGGCGGCTGGTATACTTCAGCCATGCTTCGTGTGACTTCCCTGGCAAGTGGTTCGAGTGGCAATGCCTTTCTGGTCGAAACTGAGCAGTATCCCCTGCTGCTTGAAGCTGGACTATCTGCGCGCACTCTGGAGCGGCTTTTACGCCGCTATGCGGTCGATCCTGCCACGTTAGCTGCCATCGTCCTGACCCATGAGCACCACGACCACGCACAGGGTGCCGGTCCGCTGGCCCGCCGCTGGCAGATCCCGGTAGTATGTAGCCCTGCCACCCAACGCACATTGGGGGCTGAACTCGATGGAGTTGAATGCCGTCCGCTTCACGCTGACGGTACAACCATCGCAACCGTCGAGCTCTGGGGCTTTCCTGTCTCGCACGACGCCGTCGATCCCCAGGGCGTCATCTTGGCCCACGGTGCTACCCGCATTGGCTTGGCTATCGATCTGGGCTATGCACCGCCGCATATTGCCGAGGCACTCGCGCTGGCCGATTTCGTCATCGTTGAGGCGAATCATGATCGTGAACGCCTCCTCAGCTCACCGTATCCCTGGTCAACCAAGCATCGCATTTTGGGCGACCAAGGCCATCTCTCCAACCTACAAGCCGCTGAACTACTTGCCACGGTCGCTGGCGCGGGACACCTCCGCGGTGCCTGGCTCGCCCATCTTTCAGCACGGGCGAATGATCACCCCCAAGGCGTGTTGCGCTACATCCGCTCCTATCTTGATATGGCCGGCCACGGCCATTTGCCACTTCAAATCGCCGAGCGAGATAAGCCGAGCGCCATCTGGCACTCCGACCAATGGACTCAGCAAACGCTGCTCGACGCCTCATAACCAATCGCCATACCCGCATGATACCGAATGGTAAGCCTGAAACCGTACCATAGATCGTAGCGTCCATCTTTGCCGGCAGTTACACTTGCTGTCAGAGAGCCTAACGTAAACGGAGGCTTACGGGCACGATGGCGATAATGGCGGTAAAGGATCATATGGTCAGTTCTGCGCGCATCTTGGTTGTTGATGATCAACAGATAAACCTTGAGGTTCTGTCCCTGCCGCTGCTGTCACAAGGC
Source organism: Chloroflexales bacterium (assembly GCA_038223355.1). Lineage (GTDB taxonomy): Bacteria > Chloroflexota > Chloroflexia > Chloroflexales > Kallotenuaceae > JACDGP01. Next base: position 7,283 of record JBBRHB010000191.1, on the reverse strand, counting down.
TATACAGTCCTGCAGGCTCATGATGGACCGAGTGCGCTGCAGATGGTCTATAGCCAACCACCTGATATGATCCTGCTTGATGTCATGATGCCCGGCATGAGTGGTCGTGATGTTACGAGAACGATCAAGCATGATCCTACACTCCCGTTTATCCCCATTATTTTGGTCACCGCCCAGCATGAGCTCAACGATAAAATTGACGGTTTGGAAGCCGGTGCCGATGATTTTTTAACGAAACCGGTCCAGATGCGCGAGCTTCTCGCCAAGGTCGCTGCGCTCCTGCGCCTCAAACATACTCAAGACGCGTTGGTTGAGGAGCGTAACAAAACCAAGTTACTGTACGGCATTCAGCAACAACTAACGAGCACACTCGATATAGAGCGGGTCATCGGCGATACCCTCGAGTCAATTGTTGAAGCAGTGCAAGCCGCCCAAGGCAGCTTACTCATTTTCAACGCCAAAGGGCAGACGGTCCGCCGGACGCACGTTTCTAATGGCATCACAACCTCGGGTCCAGATAGCTGCAGCATAGATGAAGCAGCATTTGATACTGCCGGGCTGTCCGAACGGCAACCGCTGCTGATTGACGACAAGCTCATAGATGAGCGCTCGACGAAGACGCCTGAACTGCCACAGACGGGGCGTTCAGCGATGGTAGTACCGCTCATACATGCCGATGTAACGCTGGGCGTGCTGATGGTGTCGCATCCCGCACCGCATCATTTCACACCTGCCCAGCTTGATCTCCTAACGACAGTAGCCGGGCAAATAGGTACGGCCTTGCACAATGCCTCGCTCTACTCCCTTCTCCGCGAGGCAGAGGCCGGGCGGGAACAGTTTTTGAATATGCTCACCCATGATTTACGCGGGCCGTTGGCTGGCATCTTAGGCTGTCTGCACATGCTTGAGGAAAGTGCTCAAACCGATGACGACCGGCTGTTTATTGAACTGGCGCAAACGGCCTGTACGACCCAAGAGCGTCTGATCGATGACATCCTAGATGTCTATAAAGCCGAGTCAGGACGTATGGATCTCGTGGCTACTGCGGTCGATCTACACGCAATTGGGGCCGATGTCGTAACAAGCCTGCGAGGTGCAGCTGCCGAACGTAATCTTGAACTGGTCAATGACTTGCCCTCCGTGCCGCGTATTCCCGCCGATCAGGATAAGCTGCTCCGTGTGCTGCTAAATCTCGTCGCCAATGCGCTTAAATATACCTCCCGTGGTGGCGTGTATATCACAGCAGCCTATGATGCTCTCACGGTAACGGTAACGGTGCAGGACACTGGTGCCGGCATTCCTGCAGATCAACTCGATAAAATCTTTGATCGCTTTTTTCAGGGTGGCGAACGGAGTACACGACGCGGGAGTGGTCTGGGACTGACCTTTTGTCAGCAAGTTATTACTGCCCATGGCGGTCGCATCTGGGCTGAATCGCAGTCAGGTGTTGGCACGCAACTGCACTTTTGCCTCCCACTCAAGCAACTGGAGGGTCTATGACCAACTGGCGGATTTTGATTGCCGACGATGATATGATCGTCCGCCGTACATTAGAGTCGAGTCTACTACGCGATGGTTTCGAGGTCGTTACTGCCGCCGACGGGCCGATGGCCTTGCAAAAGGTTGAGCAGCGCTGGCCCGATCTCGCGATCCTCGATCTTGATATGCCTAGCATGAGTGGCTTTGAAGTATCTGATCATCTGCGCAAAACCGTTGAGATTCCGATCATGATGCTAACGTCACATGCCGAGCTAGAAACAACCGTGCTGGGGCTTGAACACTATGCCGATGATTATATGACCAAGCCCTTTCGCTACCCTGAGCTACGGGCGCGCATTAACCGCCTGCTCGTTAAGGCCTACGAAGGTGGCTTGCATCCGGGTGAACGCGTCGTGATCGATGAACGATTATCGATCGACTTTGGTCATCGCGTGGCTACTTTAGGGGGAGCACAGATCTCGCTTACCCCCATCGAGGCGCGTATTCTATTCATCCTGGTGCAGAATCGGGGTCGCATCGTTCCAACCGGGACCTTGCTTCGCAAAGCGTGGGGCCTGGGCGAAGAGGGTGATCAAGCGTCGCTCTGGGTGCGGATACGGAATCTGCGGACCAAGCTGGAGCCTATACCGAGTAGCCAACAGTACATCCAGACCGAGCGCGGGACCGGTTATCGCTTTATGCACGTCGGATAAAGTTGTTACATCTGCTTAGGGCTTGGTGGCTTTGAGCGCGTCATACTCTTCGGGCGTAATAAACGTTCCACCTTCGATAGTGCGTCCCGTTTCTCGCCGGTTTTTGTCGAAGACCAACTGCGCACGCATCACGCGGAAACAGCGGTCATCCATGATCTCTTTAGTTAGGCTATAACCTTCGGTCTCGGTATCACCGTAATCGGCCGCTAACTCACTACTCGGGTTAACGCGCACGTGCACTGGGGTCCCGCAGTTATTGCATTTGACGAGTAGGTACAATCCGGTGTCAACGGCTGCTTGCGGTCCACCACCAAACAGTTTCCGTAAAAAGGCCATACACGCTCCTACGTTCCAATCCGAAAGGCCAGCACCACACCGGCAATCGCCACGCTCCAGCCAGCCACTACTTGCCAGATGGTATGATTGCCGGTGCGCATCCGCGCCCAGCCAACCATCCCTGCGACTAGCCAAAACCACACACCCACCCCACCGCCGAACAAGGTCAGCACGGTTGCCAAGATACCGACCGAAGCGGCATGAACACTAATCTTCCAGACCAAGTTAACCAACGCACAGGTAACGAGGATCGCGACTCCCCCCCCAATTAAGCGTAAGAAAGCCGGCGGGATATGGAGTGCTGCCAACACCGCGCTGCCACTGAGAATCGATACGAGTGCCACTGCATACAGCTTATGGCGCTCACCACGCAGCGATACATCGTCATCCGAGAAGTCGCCACGTCGCAGACGATAGCGAAAATACATCATACTGGGCGTGACCATAACGACGACCGCTACAGCAGTCCACCACAAACTATGCTGTAGGTCAAGGCCCGTCTTTCCCCATATGCCAATCACAAGAAATGCGGCGATCCCGTTGAACGTTGGATGAAACACCTGTGAGATAATTTGGCCCCAGCGGTAGCTCCGCCCCTGTATGACTTCGTTACCAAACTGATCGATCGCTGGCATTACGTATGTCCGGTCGCTAGAAAATGTGCGTGCCTGCGTGGAGTATACGCCTACCTCAGGCTTTGCGCTCCAAAATGCCCCTGTAGACTCCAAGCAACTGTTGCGCCGCCCGTTCCCAAGTAAAGTGTGCCGCATGCGCCGGGCCTTGCATTCGGGCACGGCTCGTCAACACTGGCTCGGTCAGTACGCGCTCCATCGCATGCTTGATCGCTTCTGTATCATGCGGCGCGACCAGCAGTCCAAGTTCCCCTATCAACTCCGGTAGACTTGAGGTGTTGGCGGCAATGACCGGTGTGCCACAGGCCAAGGCTTCAAGTGCAGGAAAGCCGAAGCCTTCATAGAGAGAAGGATAGGTGACGGCAGTTGCCAGCGAGTACAGCACCGGGAGGTCAGCGTCCGGCACCGGGCCTAGCAACCGCACCCCAGGCGTGATCTGCGCGGCGGCAATAATGGGGTTGGCTAGCCAGCCTGTCCGTCCTGCCAATAGAAGTTCTGGTGCCGGCTGTCCTTGCGGCACCTGCAGCTCCTGAAACGCTTCCATCAAGCGTAGCAAGTTTTTACGCGGCTCAATGGTGCCTACATGCAGGAAAAAAGGTGCGTACAACGCGTAGTGGTCGCGCACCCTCTCGATCTCTTGTGCCTGCACAACGCGGCAAAAGTGGCTGCTAATGCCGTGCGGAATCACCGTTATCTTTCCCGGCTCGATCCCCATCCAACGTTGCATATCTGTAGCCGTGCTTTGCGACACGGCGATGATTGCCGTAGCCCGCTTGAGTGAACGGGGCACCGCCCGTTCAAGATAGCGCCGCAGACGGGGATGCGCGGTTTCCGGGTGGACCCGAAAGGTCAAATCGTGGACTGTTACAACCGTCACTGCCTTATGCACCGGCGGCAGTACGAAATCCGGTGCGTGGACAATATCGACTGAACCGGTCCAACGCTCAATCGGCAGCGGCACTCGTGCCCGCTGCCACAAAATGGCGAGGAGACGCTCGGTGAATGGCAGTGGTACGGGGCGAATCGCCGGAAACTGTTGGCGCAACTGCATTAGCCCCGCCATTCCCCATCCCTGCGGGTCGAGGTCGCGGGCTGCATAAAACAACACGACCTCAGCCTCCTGATCTTCAAGCAGCAACGAATACACCAGTTCACGGGTATAGCGCCCGATGCCCGCAATCTGGCGCAGAGCAGCGTTATAGTCGATGGCGATAATCATGCCGAGCTTGACAGGCTAAAAGTGGCCGGGCGGAAACGTCGTTGCTTCGGCCAGCCGTGGGTTATGCTGGTCGCGCGTCGATAAAATCAGCTCAGTGATGGGCCATGTAATGCCAACAGTTGGGTCGTTCCAGGCCAAGCCGCGCTCATCCTGTGGCGAGTAATACGAGCTCGACTTGTACAGCAGATCGGCAGTCTCACTCAAAACACAAAAGCCATGCGCAAAACCGACCGGAATATACATTTGCAAGAAATTCTCCGCCGACAACGTTTGGCCAAACCATTGTCCAAAGGTCGGCGAGCCTTTCCGCAGATCGACTGCCACGTCGAAAATTTCACCCTGTGGGCAGCGTACCAACTTGGCTTGGCCTCCGTTAACCTGGTAGTGCATACCCCGCAAGGTCTGGCGGACCGACCGCGAATGGTTGTCCTGTACAAAAACAGTATCAATGCCCGCCTCAGCCATCGTCCGCTGGTTATAGCTTTCGGTGAAAAACCCACGCACGTCAGAGAAGACGCGCGGCTTAAGCACCACGACACCTTCAAGTTTCGTTCGTATCACGTCCACGGCTGCTTGGCCCCTTACTTCCGCTTAGAAAAGAGATAGAGCACAAAGCCAAAGATGACAATGCTCCAGTAGTTAATAACGCGATCTAGTACCACGACTGCCCCGGCCAGCCCTGTGCTTACGGCGAAGAGCGACGATTTCAAGATGCCAGCGATCCCGCCTTCGACTAATCCCAATCCGCCGGGTGTTGCCGGGATAGTTGTCAGGAGCGACGAGGTCAAGGCAATGAAGATAATCGAGGCGAGCGCTAGATGCAAGCTGCCAAGTGCCTGCACGACAAAGAATAACCGTAGTGACTCCCCGAGCCAGATCAGTGCGGTCAAAGGCAGCAAGATTGGCAACGCGCCGGGCTTGAGTGATTCCAAGGTCCCCGCCTCAAAGTGCTGGTAGATGTCACTGAAGCGCGCGGGAATCAGCTTACGAATGTAGGGACTGAGGAAGCGCATGGCTGCCAGACCCACAATGATTGCTACCACGAGCAAAGCACCAAGCACAAAGATAAAGCGCGCCGATGGTGGCAAGCGCGTCCCGAAGACCGCCCAACCCGAGCCTACGAGCAGCGCAAAGAGTACCGTCATGTCCAGCAGCCGCTCGGCCACGATCGTGCCGATGGTACGGGAAAAAGAAACATGGCCATTATGCTTAAGCAAGTAGCCGCGATATGCATCGCCAAGCTTGGCCGGCACGACGCAGTTAGCGAACCACGACAAGCCGATATACTCGCTCAATGCGGGAATCGAAGCCCACGAATGGCGCGCCGCATCGACCGGGAAGCCGGCGCTGCGTAGAATAACTCGCCAGCGTAACGCGCGTAACGGGAACGTCGCATAAAAACAGACGAAGGCCAGCAGGTAGAAACCTGGCTTGACCTGCTTCATCTCGGCCCAGGTTTCGCGCACGTTAATATTGGTGCCTTTGAACACAAAGGCAATAATGGCGAGGGCCAACAGAAATGAGATCAACGTGCGTGGCTTAAATAACCACTCTCGCAATGAAAAGCCGCTCTCCTCAACCTCATGCTCGTCGGCGCTTTGGCTTTCGATCTGTGGGTCGGTAGCAGTCAACTGTGAGATATCGGACATAAAGTTAAGGTGCCTTGTATGGATGTAACTAACGCCATTCCACCTCGCGCCGGCCGACGACCATCAAGCCCCACACTGCACTAAGCGGAATGCCGAGATTTAACACATGTAGGTTTTCGAAAAGATTATGACCAGCTACGGCCAGCATAATACCACAGCCGCCTAAGCCAATCGCGCTCCACACGCTCCCCCGCTTCATCCACCGTAGGCGCAGCCCTTGAGCAAACATTGTGCCAATCAGCCCTAGGTACAAGATTAAGCCCGGTAAGCCGCTTTCGGCCAGGGTATGGATATAGTAGTTATGCGCGTGGCCTTGCGACTCCGACCAGCGACCAACATAGAAGTCAGGATACGCGCTGTTATAATTGCCGGGACCAATACCGAGCAGCGGTGACGATTGCCACATTCGCCAGCCGGCCTGCATCTGGGCCATCCGCTCGACGATCGCGAAGTTCTCAGTCGTGACGGTTTCTTCGCCTGCATCGAAGATCCGGATGTAAGCGGTGACGCTGCTCAGCCGGTCGGTGACAACTGTTGGTAATGCGGAAAAGCTGCCGGCAAGACCGACGATCAGTACTACCAGCAGTGCGCCAAGCGCTAGAACTGCCGAGCGCCGGCCTGCAAGTAGTGCCATGCCAAAGACGCCAATGATCGCTCCAATCCAGCCGCCGCGTGAATACGAGGCGAACAGGCCACCGAGGAGTGCCAAGGTCGTTCCCGCGCAGAGCCCACCGATGAACAGCGGCTGCGGCTGCCATCGTCCACGCTGCCGTGCACGCCCGAGGAAGTAGATCGTCAGCATCCCGGCCAGCGGCCAGATCATATTCATATAGCCGCCGAAGGGGTTAGGTTTACCGAAGGTCGCGGCCGCGCGTGCAAAACGTCCCCCGACGATCAGGAACGATGGTGGTCCAGAGGCGGTCACAAATTGCCACATTCCATCCAGTGCGGCTATTGTTGGAGCGATAAGCAGGCTTGCAAGCAGGCCCCAGGCGCGTTTGGGCGTAGTAATCGTCCCAAGTGTTAGAACGAAGGCCAACCAGGCCGCGATCCAGCGTGCCCATTGCTGCAGCCCCATCGCCAAGCTGTAGGGCGAAAAAATAACCGTCAAGAGCTGCCAGCCTAACCAGATCAGCCAAATCCATTGCCAGCGTAGTCCCAGTGCCCTCTCCGGAAAGGCCAACACCCGCAAGGCCCAAGCTCCAGCCGCTAGGACGACGACTGCTTGAGTAACCGTGAGACCACCTGGCAGCGC
>JBBRHB010000190.1:0-8411 GCA_038223355.1 Chloroflexales bacterium | reverse complement strand
AAAGCGATGGATTACTGGGACGTCGCCGCCAACGCACCCTCGCTTGCATCTGCCTTCGCACCGGCGCGCTGTCGCTGGCTCGTCGCCTCGTATTCATCAGACTGGCTCTATCCGCCGGCCGAAAGCGAAATGATGGTGGATGCCATTCGGCGGAGCGGCGGTTTCGTTGATTACCATCCCTTCACCTCGTCCTTCGGTCACGACGCCTTTTTACTAGAAGAAGATGCCCTAACGCCGGCGCTGCAGGCGGCACTGGCGGAGTAAGGACTAGTCTCGACAGTCCCGCGTGGCTACGCCCTTCTCCCGTAGTAATGGGAGAAGGGCATGTGTGTATCAACAGCCATCCTAGCACATGAGAGCACTAAAAAGTCTTTTCAGTGCTCTCGCGGAAGGGGGCTTCAGACGCCCGCCTTTTCACCAGATCCGGAGCTTCTACTTGGTTGGGGAGATCGCCGCCTTCAAAACGTCCCGCACGGGCGTCACGGGTCGGCAGATCAGTTGGGCGAGCGCTTGGTCAGCTGGGGCGAAGTCGCCCTGTCGGCCCGCGACGAAGAGACCCAGGAGCATGTCGGCCGCCGGCGCGGGGACGCCGTGCGCGACCATGCCGGCTGTGTAGTCGGCGTCCGACACGACCACTCGCCGTATGGAGCGGCCGACCAGCTCTGTAGCGATCGCCGCGAGGCCAGCCATGTCGACTGCCTCGGGACCTGTGAGAGCGGGGGTCAGGTCATCAAGGCCCTCCTGGGTCAGAGCGGTCGCCGCTACCTCAGCGAGGTCGGCGTGGGAGGTCCAGGCGACTGGCCCGTCCTCCGGCACGGCTAGCTCGCCCGTCTTGAGGGCGTTGCTGAGCAACATGACCGCCGTCGACGCATAGAAGCCGTTGCGCAGAGATGTAAACGCCACGCCGGACTCCCGGAGTGCCGCCTCAGTAGCAGCGTGGTCGCGCATAGGCGGGAACGCCGATGATGGGTTCGAGCCCATGTGACTCGTGTAGACGATTCGACGGGCGCCGGCCGCTTTGGCCGCCTCGATCGCCATGCGATGCTGGCGGACCGCCGTCTCGCCGTGGCTGTTGACCGAGACGATGAGGACCTGCGATGCCCCCTCGAAGGCGTAGGCGAGGCTTGCGGCGTCGTCGAAATCACCCCAGCGAACGCGGACGCCCCGCCCCTCAAGGTCCCGCGCCTGTTTCGGGTCGCGGACGCTCACGCCGATCTGCGCGGCGGGGATGAGGCCGAGCAGCCGCTCCGCGACCGCCCGACCGAGCTGGCCATTGGCTCCAGTAACGATGATCATGATACCCTCCAGTTAATTTAAGTGAACTCAGGGTGCGCAGCATGTGATGCTACTCCCAGTATCTGCCGTGCTGGCAGCAAGCACTTCAATGACAGTATCGGTGATAATAGTACCATGTTTGCAATGATAACAAAAAGACGATAACATTAATGTGTTATAATCGCTAGCATGACCGAGCAAACCATGGACGTGCGGGAGCGCATCATGCGAGCGGCCGCCGGACTGCTGGCCAGCGGCGGGCGGCAGGCGGTGTCCACCCGTGCCGTGAGCGCCGCCGCTGGGGTGCAGGCGCCCACGATCTACCGGCAGTTCGGCGACATGCGGGGGCTGCTCGACGCGGTCGCGCGCGAGACCCTCGCCGGGTACGTGCTCGAGAAGGCCATCCGTGAGCACGCCGACGACTCAATTGAGGAACTGCGTCGTGGGTGGGACCTGCACGTGGCCTTCGGGCTCGCCAACCCGGCCGTGTATACCCTCATCTACGGCGACCCAACCGCTGCGGTCAACGCGCAGGCAGCGCGCGATGGCGCGGCGATCCTGCACGGTCTGGTGGCCCGCGCTGCTGAGGCAGGGAGGCTCCGAGTGAGCGTCCCCCACGCCGCGCACCTGATCGCCGCGGCAGGGGAAGGGGTGACGCTCTCGCTCATCGCGACCCCGCCCGAGGCGCGCGACCCGAGGCTATCCGCCGCCATGCGCGAGGCGGTAATCGCCGCGATCACCATCGCCTCTACGTCCGACAGCGTGCCCGACGAGCCACGCGGGCCGGAACGGATGGCGCGCCGCCGTAGCTCTCCGGGCCGTGCTCACCGAGGTACCCGGCGTCCTCTCCGAGGCCGAGCAGTGCCTACTTGGAGAGTGGCTTGACCGGCTTGCAGAGGCGGATGGCTGACCGGTGCTTAACGACCAGGTCGCCAACTCCCGGAGCCGGTGCCGTAGCGCGGACAGGTCAAGGTGCGGATCCTTGCCAGCGGCGTGGCATTCGGCGATGTATTGTTGCGTCGTGGTCGCGGCGCACGCGCCTCCACGTACCCCGTGACTTTTGTACTCTCGTGTCCCAGGGCGTTCCCCTAGACGCAATTCCTATAAATCCCTATAGTACCGAACCAAAGGCAAAGCAGTATACCCGGCCTTCTCATATGATTTTCGAGCCGGTGTGTGAGATGGATCTCCACCGGTTCCTACGACGGCCATTTTCATACCACTCTCTTTCATCTTTTCAATCACAAAGTTGTTCAATTCTGTTCCAATACCACGATTTTGATATTCCGGATGAACGGCGAGCAACTGAACTTCTCCGGTTGTATCTTTGATATTTAATTCGTAGGCTATAAAGCCGGCAACTCGGCCATCTACGTCTGCAACCCAAACAATGATTTTGTCGCCGTCTTTACACACCTGTTCAACCGCCTCTCTTTGACTTGTCACCCAGTCGGGGTAGATCATCGAATAGATTACTGGACCTAATATGTGCCTAAATGACTGAAACACCGGCTCCCATGCTGCTAATGATAATTGAACTACCTCTTCCATGTCGCCGTTACGAGAAGGTCGAATATGTAGATTCATAACAATCCTCTTTCCATACAGTGCAGTACACAATACCATCTCGACCCACATTCAAAAACGCCCTTGCCAAATAAGCACTAACGTGCTATAATTAAGGGCATGCAAGTACTGCCAATAGGTGTTTAGACCCATCCATCTTCAGCCTCGCCATACCTATCCGACGCGCTTCTTCCTACTGCTATCCTTGTTAAATCATTGTTCCGTCATTGTTTTTTCGTTGATCTGCTTCGACCTGTCCAAGCTTGCGAACAACAGCCGGCCTGTTGTTCGCGAATCGGCTTTATAGCATCCCAATGCCGAAAAGCGAAAATCGACGTTTTGTCATCGGATCAACAGGAACAATAAAACGGCCCTTCTATGGTATCATCTGCCCACACAAGTCCGCGTCGTCTGCGATGACTACGATTTCCCAGGCAACCAGGAGTATCCTATGCCATCCTTGCTCGAACGCTATCGTGACTTTTTGCCGATCACCGCGCAGACGCCTTTGCTGACACTCAACGAAGGCAATACGCCGCTGATTCATGTGCCCCGCCTGGCAAATGCCCTTGGTGTTGATGATCTGTGGTTGAAGTTTGAAGGCATGAACCCGACCGGTTCGTTTAAGGATCGGGGCATGGTCATGGCGATGGCCAAGGCACTCGAAGCGGGGGCGCGGAGCGTCGTGTGTGCCTCGACCGGCAATACGTCGGCGAGTGCGGCGGCGTATGCGACACGAGCGGGCCTTGAAGCGGTTGTGATTGTCCCATCGGGCAAGATCGCGCTTGGCAAGCTGGCCCAGGCGCTAATGTATGGTGCGAAGCTGGTGGTGATCGATGGTAGTTTTGATGATGCGTTGATGATCGTGCGCGAGATGGGTCAGGCTCATCCCATCACGGTGGTCAACTCGGTCAATCCCTACCGTATCGAGGGGCAGACCACGGCAGCCTACGAAATTTGCGATACGCTCGGTGGAGCGCCTGATTACCTGGCGTTGCCGGTCGGCAATGCCGGCAATATTACCGCCTATTGGCGTGGTTTCACGCGTTATTTCGAGCGTGGTCACATTGCATCTCGGCCCAAGTTGCTGGGTTTTCAAGCTGCAGGTGCAGCCCCAATTGTTAGCGGTCACCCTGTCGCCCATCCGGAGACCGTCGCAACGGCGATCCGCATTGGCAATCCCGCCTCCTGGTCGTATGCCGTCGCCGCGCGCGATGAGTCCGGCGGGTTAATCGATAGCGTTACCGACGACGAGATTCTAGCAGCATGGCGCGACATGGCTCGCCTCGAAGGAGTTTTTTGCGAGCCGGCCTCGGCGGCTGGGATTGCAGGGTTGCGTAAGCTGATACATGCGGGGCGCAACGATGGCAAAGGTCGTTTTGTGGCGGTCGTGACCGGCCATGGCCTGAAAGATCCGGAGTTAGCGGTAAAGCAATTCGCCGCCCCCGAACCAGTTGCCGCCGATCTGGGCTCGGTGGAAGCACTGTTGGGCTGGGAAGCAAGTGTCGGAGTACACTAACCCGCTCGTTAGAGTACCCGTCATGTTGTCGTGAAATGCCTCTTCCCCTCTCCCTCGCAATGGGAGAGGGGCGGGGGGTGAGGGTCACCCGCTCGCTACTACAGCTTGACGGACAATCTTCGGCTGTGGTACCCTCCCCGCCGTGAGATTGCCGCGTATTCCGCGATCAGTATTGCTGCTGATCTATGTTGTGGCACTGGGTGTCTGGGGCCTACTAACGTATGATACGGTTGGGTTATGGCGCCTGCGCCAAATCGAGGCCCAACATCTCCTGGCCGAGGCGGCGCTCGGCCCCACTGCGACGCCAACCTTGCCTCCGACCGGCACCCCGCTCAGCCCGACCGGCACCTCAGTCCCAACCGTTGAGGTTGTGCCGACGCCCACGGCCATCCCGGTGGCCAAACTCCATCCCAAGACCGGCAAGTATCTAGCGGCTTGGCTCCCGACTTCGTTTGATGCGGATCAGGCGCGCACCTCGTTTGAGGCGAACAAAGATATTTTAGATGAGGTCAGCCCTTTTTGGTATATCGTTAACTCCAATAACGGTCAGATTAGGTCGGATACTGGGGCGCGTGATGCCAGTTTAGTCAAAGCCGCGCATGATGCGGACGTTCTGGTCATCCCGACGACACATAACATCGATGATCCAAATCCCAATGCGATCCTGGGGCTGCTACAAAACACTGAACTCCGGACCACACATATCGCCGTGCTCGTGAACGAAACGCTAAAGTATAACTATGATGGTATTGATATCGACTACGAGTCGATCGCGCCATCTGGCCGGCCGGCCTATAGCGCCTTTATGCAGGAGTTGAGCGATGCACTGCATGCCAAAGGAAAGCTGCTTACGGTGGCAGTGCATGCCAAAACCTCAGATGGCGGCGGCTTAGGCGGCTTTCAGGATTGGAAGCTATTAGGGCAGATTTGCGACCGGATCCGGATCATGACCTATGACTATTCATGGCGCGGCAGTTTGACGCCGGGTCCCATTGCCCCACTCACCTGGGTCTCACAGGTCAGTGCTTATGCGCGCTCGGTCATGCCGCCCGGCAAGGTTCAGATCGGCGTGCCTTTCTACGCCTATAAGTGGGACGCAGGCAGCAAGGAAGCCGAGTCACTGACTTGGACGGATGTGCAGCACTTGATCGATACCTACGCGCCGCAGGTTTTCTTTAGTGAAAGCGACGGCAGCGGGCCGATTCAGGAGTCGACCTTTAAGTATAGTACGGGTGGCCGGGTGAGTACTGTTTGGTTTGCCAGTGCACGCGGTCTAGAAGCCAAGCTTCAACTGGTCGATAAGCAAGACCTGGGAGGGATTGCGATCTGGCGACTGGGCAGTGAAGACCCAGCAAATTGGCAGGTCATCCGTAAGCAACTCAGTAATAATCCTGCGCTGGTTCAGCGGCTTGTCGATACCTATTTACCGGATCATTAGCACCGTGGAACCATCGCTTAAAACCTTTGCACGACAGGCCGACCGGCTCTATGAGCGTGGTGTAGCGGCGGCCAAAGGCGGCCAGCGCACGGTCGCCGCCGGTCTGCTACGCCAAGCGGTGCGCCTCAACCCGCAGCACGAGCATGCGTGGCTGTGGTTGAGCGGTGTGCTGGATAAACCAGAAGAGATTGCCTTCTGCCTGAAGGCAGCGCTTGATCTGAACCCGGCGAATGAACGTGCTCGCCTCGGTCTGGCAGAAGTCGAGGCGCGCTCATCACGGCAACGCCGGTCAGTTCGACGGCGCCCTATTGTACGGCTGGCGGAGCCGGCACCCCGCGAGCCATGGTGGAGTGCGTGGCGCGAGGGCCGGCGTGCTTGGCGCTCGACACAGCGTGTCTTGTGGCTGATCCCGTCAGTCTTGTTGTTGCTGACGCTCGGCGTGCGCTCCGTTATCTTGGCGCAGCCACTGCCTGCGAAAGCCTTTACTTATCGTGATTTGCCGGCGGTCGTGGCCCCACTCGCGCGACCTACCGCGACCGTCGTCATTCCTACGCCAGTCGTACTCCCTGATGCGAGGATGGTCACCGCGTATTTTACCGAGGTGCGGGCCGCTGAAGGGCGGCTGAACAGTGCGACGACCGTCTATCGTAAGGCGACCGCAGCCAGTAGTACCGAGCTGGAGCGTGCGGCCGCCATACACACCTTTAGCGAAACTATCGCCCGTGAACGGGGTATTTTGCTGGCTTTGATTCCCCCGCCCAGTCTCCAGGGGCCGCACGCAACCTATCTTGAAGGGCTGCAACTCGAACAACAAGCTCTGGATGATCTGTTGAAGTTCTATAGCAACGCTGACCCCGTCTTCGCCACGCGCGCCGGCTTAGGCCTACAAGACGCCCGCTCCAAGATCGACGAAGGTAAGCAACGCTGGGATAGCTTCGCGCGCCAATACAACAATCCCGTGAAATAGGGACATTGCACACCTTGAGCCGTCGTCGTAGAATAGATGTGCGGAAAGGAGTGCCGATGCAAAGCTGGTGGACACCTGCGCTCAAAGAATTCGAACGGCATCTGCGTGCCGCGAACCGTAGGCCGCTCACGATTCATGGCTACCTACGTGATCTCGAACAGTTGCGGGCTTGGCTGATCGCACAAGGCCGGGGCAGCGATATACCCGGGACCAGTGATCTGCGGCGTTGGCTAGCCGAGTTACAAGAGGCTGAGGCAACCGGCGCGACGCTGGCGCGGAAACGCTCGACACTGGCCGCTTTCTTTGGCTTTGTGGCGGGCGAAAAGCTGATCCCCGAATCGCCGGTAGACAAGCTTGAGCAACCCATGCACGAGTATGAGCTACCGCAAACACTCAGCCGTGCTCAGGTTGCCGCGCTGCTGCATGTCACCGCCGCCAGTCCGCGTGATCATGCCCTGTTCCAGATTCTGCTAGGCTGCGGCCTGCGTGTCAGCGAGGTTTGTGCTCTCGCCCGCTCGCAGATCGACCATCGCTTGCTCTATGTATCCGGGCGGGTGGTGCCGCTTCCCCTGGAAGTGCAAGCTGCGCTCGAAGCGTGGCTCGCCCAGGAGCCGGGGCCGCAGGTCTTTCCCATTAAGCAGCGCATGGTCCGTATTTTGTGTGAGAAGTACCGCGAGCTTGCTGGCATTCCTGAGCAGGTAACGCCCTCGCTGTTGCGCCATACCTCGGCCGTCTGGCAGCTCGTCGACGGCGTCGATCCCGAACAGCTTAAATTGCGCTTTGGCCACGAACGCGAGGACGTGCTCGTGCATTACATTAACCGGGCCAACCAGCTCCGCGAGAACGAACTCCGATCCTGGCAGCAGGAGTCCTTGCTATAGCTGCTTCCACTATTCTACGCCACCTCCATCTGACTAACACGGGCTGAGCCGAACGCCAGCGCTGCCCATACCGTGAAAGTGGTCACCCCCAGCAACAGCAGCCAGCCCCCGATGGTCAGTGCGACGGCATAGTGCGGCATAATCTGCCCCAGCAGCGGTAAGCCGACCGCCACGCCTAACGCAATACCAAGGTAGACGAGATAACACACCAGGGTTAACACGCCCGCACGCCAAGAGCTTTGGCGTTGGGGGTTATCCCAGTTGAGGCGTGGAAAGGCGGCGTTAATCCCGAGGGTGAGACTGCTGGTGCCCAGCCCCACCACCAGAGTCAGCAGAAGTGATTGCACAAATACCAGCGCACTGCCATGCCGTAAGAGTGTGAAGACGGTCAAGAAGAGTGTGCCAACCAACGGAAATGGTAGGTACGTGAGCACGAGCTTCCCCAAAAGCAAACGAAACGCGCTGATCGGCGCGACTTGTAATAGCCAAAAGGCCTTACCTTCCCGACTAATGCCGGCACCGCCCAGTGCTCCTGACATCGTCATGCAAATATAAAAGCTAATGCCGGCTCCGGCCAGGCTATCGAAAATACTCGCGCCAAAGCCCACGTTACGGCTGGCCTGTGCCCCACTGACCAAGCGGATGCTCCAGATAATGGCGATAACCAAAGGAAAAATCAAGCGTTGTAAATTGCGCAAATCGCGTGGGAACACGCGCAGGTCCTTGACCAGGACGGCCCGCGATTGTTGCGGCAAGACCGCAAAG
>JBBRHB010000189.1:0-8446 GCA_038223355.1 Chloroflexales bacterium | reverse complement strand
CAAGTCACGATACATTTGAGCGTTGTTATAGAGTGGCACGTCCTTGCCGAAGAAAATATTGTCCAGAACTTTAGATGCCATCATGTCGGGCCGGCCGCGTGGTCCATAGACCGTAAAAAAGCGCAGCCCGGTAAAGTTCTGGCCGTACAGGTGATGATAGGTATAGCCCAGCATCTCTGCCGCACGCTTGCTGGCCGGATAGGGCGCCAGGGGCCGATCAGCAGTATCAGTTTCCACGAATGGAACCTGCTTGGTATTCCCATAGGCCGACGACGTCGTAGCAAAAACGAAGTTGGCGACCTTGTGATCGCGGGCCGCATCTAGCAAGTTCAGCGTGCCGATCAAGTTCACGTCATAGTACAGGTGCGGATCTTCAATCGACGCCCGCACCCCCGCCATCGCCGCAAGGTGGATCACAGCATCGAAGGAATGCTCGGCAAACAAACGAGCGAGCAACGCGCGGTCCCGGATATCGCCTTGCACAAAGACAAAATGTGCCGTCGCTGGCGCCCCATGCTGCAACTCAGCGAGATTAGCGGACTTGCGGGTCGGGTCATAATAGTCGTTCAGGTTATCCAAACCGACGACGGTATCGCCGCGAGCCAGCAGTGCTTGGCTGACATTGCTCCCAATGAAGCCGGCGGCACCGGTTACCAGAATTGATTTCTTCATGTTGATGGCCTCGTTACAACTATCCCCAACATCAGCCGCCATGACCAACGGCCAACAATTGCTCGTCTAGTCTTCAACGCAAGTCTATCACATGTACATCTGTAAACGAGACTCGGCGCATGCCTCCTGCCGTTACTCCAATATGTATGTATAATAAAGGTTATGGTTCATAAATATAGTGCGGCAGGCAGATGAGCCGAGGCCTCCTAACAGAAACGAGCTGTCCGGGAGAGACAGCGCGGCTAGGGTTTTTGCTCGCGCTCACCCAGCGCTTGGTGAGCCAGCATTATGGTGCCTTACTCGCACCGCTCAGTATCACACCGACGCAGATCGAAGTACTCAACCTCCTGGCCCACATACCGAACGTCGCCGTCGGTGAAGTCGCCGCCCGCTATCGCGTAGCACCGCCGGTGATGACCAATATGGTTGAGGATCTGGTACGGATGGGCGCCGTCGAGCGCCACGCCGATGGGCAAGATCGCCGGCGCAGCCTGCTGGTCGTAACGGTGGCCGGGCAGCGGCTGTTGGAGCAGGGCGGTGTGATCCGGGAGCAAGCACTGCGTGACATGACGAGCCGGTTATCGTCCGGTGCCGTCGACCAATTGGAGCAGTACCTGGTCCAGATTATTAACGCCCTGGATGCCGTCGAGGCGCAGTCGGAGTGCAAACCTTCAGCGAGGATGGAATAAAAGCTATGAATAGCAACACAGTGATCTCGGCCCAAGATGCACCCGCTCAAACAAGGCTGCCAGCAGCGGAAGCCGCTATTGAACTACGAGAACTACGAAAGGTTTTTGGCAACTTTGTCGCAGTCGATAATCTGTCGCTCACGATCATGCGCGGCGAAATCTTTGGACTTCTAGGGCCAAATGGCTCCGGCAAGACGACGACGATCAATATGGTCAGCGGCTTGAGCACGCCTACCAGCGGCGTAATCAAGGTGATGGGCTATACCCTGCCCCACGACGCTCAGCGGATACGGCGCTTGCTGGGGGCGGTCCCACAAGAGACTGCCTTGTATGAAGAGCTGTCGGCATGGGCGAATATGGATTTTCATGCCGATCTCTTTGGAATTCCACGACGGGAAAAGGTGGCGCGGATTACGAAGACGCTCGAACTGGTACAACTGCTAGATCGCAAAGACTCGCGGGTCGCCACATTTTCTGGGGGCATGAAGCGGCGATTGGCGTTAGGGCGAGCGTTGCTGCATGAGCCGAGCTTAATCTATCTTGACGAGCCAACGCTCGGGGTGGATGTGCAGGCGCGGCGCGCGATCTGGGATTATATCCTTGAGCTACGGGAGCAGGGTAAGACCGTGTTGATTACCACCAACTACCTGGAGGAAGCACAGGCGCTCTGTGACCGGCTGGCGATTATCGACCATGGCAAGTTGATCGTCGTCGACACGCCAGCACAACTCAAGCAACGCTATGGCGGCCAGATGATTGAGGTGGAAACCTCGCAGCCCATTCGCGCACTGGCGGAATTGCAAGAGCTGCCCGGCGTCCAAGCGGTAACGCAGACGGGCACCCATCTACAGATCATCACAGAAGGTGTCGAAAAGGTTGTGCCGGCCGTGATCGGTATCCTGACACGCGAAGCACAGATCACCGATATTGCCGTCCGGGAACCAAATCTAGACGAAGTATTCCTCCGGCTGACGGGCACGGCACTACGGGATTAGGAGGATCGGGATGCTCCAGTCACTACGTTATGACCTACGGGTTATCATAGCTTGCGCCAAAAAAGACATTAAGAGTGGGCTTACCGAGCGGGCCTTTACAATCATCAGCATTATTTTGCCCGTGAACGTCCTGATCTTGCTGAGCCTATTCGTGCTGTCTGGGGGTCAGGCACCTACGGCGGTGGTGATGGCGGATACGGGACCCCATGCTCAGCAATTCTACACGGCCATGAGCCACGCGCATTCGTTCCGGCTGCAGCAGACCACGGCAACGAGCGCACGGCAGCTGCTCGCCGCCGGTAAGGTCGTGGCGGTGGTTACGATTCCGGCAGAGTTCGATAGCCGCATCGATCAGCGCGCACCAGTCCAGGTCGAAGTCGATATTAATAATCTGAATACCGATTACACTAATGATATTCGGCGGGCAGTGCCGCTGTCGATCACCAGCTTTTATGCTGCGGCCTTTCCCAACCTCGTAACAGTGGTACCAAGCGAACAGGACGCGTATCCACAGGATACCGATTACATTCCGTATCTGACGGTGTCGATCCTAGTGGTCAGTCTGCTGGTCGGGGGCTTATTGCTGGCAGGAACGGGCGCGGCACGGGAATGGGAGCAGGAGACGATGAAGGAGCTGCTGCTCGCGCCGGCCAGCCGCTGGGCAATGCTGCTGGGGAAAATGCTCGGCGCGTTTGTGTTGAGTCTAGCAGGTGTCGTCGTGTTGCTGGCGGTGCTGGTGCTAGCCATCGGTGTGCGACCGGTGCACTGGGGCGAAGTGGTAGGCTTTACCGTGTTGACGCTCACCATGTCCATCGCTGTGGGCACCTTGCTCGGAACGTGGATTCGGCAGCGGCAAGCGGTGACTGCACTGGCGATCGGTACGGCCCTGCCGCTGTTTTTCCTGAGCGGTGCCTTCGGGCCAATTTCCTTTACCACGCGACCGCTCCAGCTGCTTGCACGCAGCTTTCCCGTCTATTACGCGATTGTGTTGTTCCAGCACGCCTTCCATAACTTCAGGCTCAATACGCTTGGAACTGCCACTAATGGGCTCGTGTTGGGAGGCTATACGTTGGTCGTGATCATACTTGCGGCGGTGGTGCTCCGCAGAAGTACATTGGCACATTAGGCATAGGAACACAATATGGCTAGCTCATTTCTGCGGACAGTCTGGGCGATTGCGAAGAAAGACTTAAAGATCTGGCAACGGAATCGGGCCTCGGCCATGGCGACGATCCTGCCACCACTGGCATTTTTGTTGGTGCAGGCACTAGGCGCTGCGGCGACGGGACGTAGCCCGGTCGCCCTCGTGGTCCAGGATCGAGGGGCGGAGGGGCCAAAGATTGCGATGGCGCTTCGCGCGGCCGATGTCTTTCGGCTCCACGAGGTCGGGGTGGGGGAGGCCGCTGCCTTACTCCGCGACCTCCAGGTCGTGGCGATTATTACGATTCCAGCGGACTTTACGACGCGCGTTGCGGCCCATGTGCAAGCTCCGATCACGGTGCAGGTGAACAACCTTAATCTGGATTTTACCAATGATATTCGCCGGGCGGTTCCCACCGCCATTACCGAGTTTTACCAAGCGCAAGGGGCGGCCAGTCCGATCCAGATCTCGATCCAGGAGCACGATTTACGGCAGCGCGATGTGGAGCTCTTCCAGTTTAGCGTACTTCCAACCCTGGTATTGCTCCTAACCATCAGTGGGGTGCTAACGACGGGCCTGGCGGCGGCACGCGAGTGGGAGACACGCACGATTAAGGAACTATTGCTAGCACCTGTCCCGGCCGCTGCCGTGATCGCCGGCAAGGTTCTGGCCGGCTTTACCGTTTCGTTTGGCCTTGGGTTGCTCGTGCTCGGCCTCGGCGCGGCGCTCGATTGGATCAGGCCGGTGGGGATCTACTGGGGAACTGCGATCTTCGTGATCGCGCTCGTAGCACTCTTTAGCGCGGGACTCGGTGTGGCTTTAGGGGCACTGGTGCAACGTATCCAGCCGGTCATCGGGATCTCTATCACGGCCAGTCTGTACCTGTACTTTCTCGCCGGCGGAGTGGGGGTACTGGCATTCGAACCCGAGTGGCTGCAGCGGATCGCGGCGTTTGTGCCCCTGACCTATGGTGATCATGCGCTCCAGATGGCAGTGTTCTACAGTTCTACGGATCAGCTGGCCCGCGATGTGACCATACTGGCATTATCAGCGCTCGTAACGATTGGAGCCGGGATTGTCGCTATGCGGCGGGGCATCGCTAATTCTTAAGTGCCAGGCAATTTGGCCAGACTAGCAAAGACACGCCGCAGATTTACCGGATCACCCGCAGCAGGAATAATGGCTAATGGGGCATAGTGATGGTCGATGCCCTGCGGCTTTTGCGATGCTGGCTCGCCCGGACGACCCGGCCATTCGACATCGCCGATGGCGGTGCGAGCCGGAATCAGCCAGTAGTCGCCCGCACGATACAGGTGCCGATCACCGGCGGCAGGTGGCTGGAATTGGATTTGCACCCCGTCCTCGAGGGTGAACCACTGCTTACCATCGCTGCTCTCGGTTAGGGTGGCTGCACCGTCGTTGGTCAACGTCAAACCACCGCGATTTTTTTCGCCGGCCTGGTGGTCCCAACGGCGCAGGAGCGGATGGTTGGTGCTGTTTTCAGTGTAGATGGGTAGCGTGGTCACGTCTTTGGGCAGCTTCAGCGTTACGGTCAGATCATCGATTTGTGTGATCTGAGCGAGGGGACCGGCACCGTTCTGCAGGATAGTATCGTCATCAACGATCTCCACCCAAGCGCCGGTATGCAGCCCTAGACGATCATTGCGGCCCAGAGTATCGAGGGTCGCTTTGGTGCCTTCGAGAGTGCGGATCGGAAAAATCAACGCGCCGTTATCGCGCGACCACTTAAAGGTGGCCGTGCCCACCTGGCCGGGCTTATGAATTTCCACCCGGTAAAGCTGGTTTTCGTCGCCGCGATAGCGCGATTCTGGGGAAGTAATACAGGGGTCCGCCTCTTTGCTCGGCTCTTCCCGCCCTTTGGCCCGCATCAGACCGCGGTTGGGCGCGTGCCACTGCGCGACCCAGGCGTCCCATTGGCCGTCGATCTGTTTGGGATCGGTCGGGAAGGTACCGCCCGGTGCATCGCCCCAGACCTTGACCTGCCACACGACGCGGGCGCGAGCGGCCGTTTCGGCTCCGCCCAAGGCTACCTCACGAATCGATGGATCTTCAGCAGCAGTCAGCGAGCGCTCCCATACATCCATGTAGACCAAAAAAGGCGCGGTGGGGAGCTTGTCCTTACCCTGAGGATCGGAGCGCGGATAGTCGCTCTGGCCGAAGTAGCTGAGATCGACCGGGCGCCCTTTCGCATCCATGGTCACGTCATTTTCGCATAAGAGACCGTCCACATAGTAGTGGCCGGGTGCAATGGTTAAGTTCATATTCTTTTTGCTATCCTGGGTGACGCCGATCTTAAAGCCGTCACCCGGCCCGCCATGCGGACCAATTAAATCCAGCGCCAAGGTCTGCATATAATGTAAAAGGATAGAGGTCTGCTCGTTCCAATCGGCATCCAGCAGCACTCGCCCTTGCTGAAGGAGGACGCGTGAGAGGTGCTTACTGGCACGAAAGGTGTCGCGTGAAAAATCCCCGTACATATCAAGGTCCTCCTAATTGGCAAAGAAGATGCCGACCTGACTCCCCGCTGGTGTATATTCATCCAGTCGCGCGCGCAGATTGGCTTCGCGTTGTGGTTCAAAGAGATCGTGAAAAACCCCAAGCTCACCCTCATCGTCGGCACCGCGCTTAATCTCGCCGGCACACTCCTGGGCAAGCTGACAGTAGGCGGGCGTACTATAACGGATGCTGTTGAAGTGCGGCACGACGCGGTCGGCGGCCAGTTGGCGTGCTGCGGCAACCTCTTCCGGTGCCGGCACCTCCGCCTGGGCGTCGACGGCGGCAGCGCGGAGCTCGGCTTCGGCTGCCTGCTGGACAAGATCGGGCTGGCAGTTATAGCGCCGCGGCGTGCGCGAGCCGAGCGGCACGTAGCAGAAGCGCATGCAGCCGCGTTGGTGGCGACTGACCGTGACCGTATTGTTAAAGATCGTATTTTCGGCCAGTTCGATCTCACGCACCTGCAGGAGACCGAAGACTGTACTGCGGCGAATGGTTAGGATCGCAGCGGCGCGCGGCCAATCGGCACCGCCGAGGGCATCGTCGTCGGGCAGCGTAGCATCGAGCACACTGTCGGAAATCGTGATCGGGATAGGA
Source organism: Chloroflexales bacterium (assembly GCA_038223355.1). GTDB lineage: Bacteria > Chloroflexota > Chloroflexia > Chloroflexales > Kallotenuaceae > JACDGP01. Next base: position 1,838 of record JBBRHB010000189.1, on the reverse strand, counting down.
TCCATTTGCTGCTCATCCTGCTCAATCTGAATCGAGCCAATAATGGAATGTTCGACCCGCAGCCGCGCCCGCACATTGGACAGCCAGAGGCTCGCTTCCTCGGCACGCTGTGGCTCACACGAGCTATGCAACGACCAGCCGGGCACGAGCGTGGCATGGCGCACCACAACCCTCGCCGGATCGCCCTCGGCCTGCAGGATTGGCTCGCCGTTGTTATCGCGCGGACCTTCGATCTCTAAGCCGCGACCGGTGACCATGATGCCGTCCAGAATGAAACAACTGCCGGCGGCGCAGCAGAGGTGGATCGCGTCGAGCGTACCGGCCTGATAGTCTAGCAGGCGCAAGACCGGACGGCGACCATTGCTAGCCCGTAGCTGCAACGTCTGGCCCGGGCGGAGCATAATCTGGGGTAGTTGCTCGGTATACACGGCACTATCCTGAATTTCAATAACCGCGTGTAACGGATTTGCCGTCTGCCACTCGGCGAGCGCGACCCCGAGGCGCGTGCCTTCTCTGACCGTGGTCACCACCGCATCAGGATGCTGAGCGATGGGCCGTTGATACTCGCCTCCGCCCAGATCGCAGGCGAGCCCATAGCTATAGGTCACCCAGACACCTTCGGCCGGCTGTTGGCCGGGCGGAAAGGCAATCCGGCCAAGCTCGGAATCGACGGCGACGGTATCGCGATGCGGGCGATAGTGCCAGTTCGAGAGATCGGCGGGAATAATGGCATCGAGCGATACGGGCTGAGGCGCGTCATGCTTCGGCCAGTGGGGAGCCCAGATCAGGATGCTTTTGCCGGCACCATAGTAGTCGGCCTTGTGGTGCTTGAAGGTGCGGCGGTGAATGGGAACCGGCAAGTGGCGCTCCTGTAACTGCTCCGTTCCGGCGACGGGCTCCGGCTGTGTAAAGAGCGGCGTATCGTTGCTGAGAATACTAAAGGTAAAACAATGAGGGTTCGTGTCTTCCAGGCAATAGGCCGAGCTATGGGTGACTCCGTAGGCGTGTAACCGCCAGACAAAAAGACCAAGGTTGGTGATGTTGAAGCGACCAACGGTGCGGTGGGAGTTGGCACCGCGCACATCCACGGTATGGGACAGCAGATCGAAAGGTCCACCGAGACGATCGAGCGCCGCGCCTTGTCGCAGATCGACCGTAAGACCACGTTGGGGCTGGGGAGCACTCATGGACTGCAGGCGATCAAGCAAGCTGCGGAACTCAACCGCGCGCACGGCAGGCCAGCCTGCCACCTCCAGGCCGAGGGCTTCGAGTAGGGCCAGCGTGCCTTTGCGGCGACGGAAGGCAATGGTGTTCGCTACTTCGCGCCGGGGCGTCAAAATCTGGTTTCGTTGTCGACCTTCGGCGGTGATCACATCGCCCGCTTCACCGGCGTCATGCACGGGACGGTAGCCGATCAGATCGCCGATGTAGGGCACAACCCAGTTTTCGCAGGTCTCAATAAACCAGTTTTCATAGAGTTGGGCAATATCGGCTTCTACCAGATCGACCTGCTTGGCGATGACCCGCAGTAGTGTTCGGAGGGGCCAGCCACGCTCCGCGTCGCGCTGCCGGTCGATCACCGGCAGCAACTGGTACAAACGATCCGGATGGTCAGCCATCTTTACGCTCCGTCAGGATGAGAGTATCGGGGACGTCAGGGCTAAGAAAGGCGATGTGGGCAGGCTCCAAGCGCCGGATCAACAGAATCAGACCGGCGGGTAGCGGATCCTGCAACGTGACCTGCGGGTTGAGTTGCTGCAGCATGGTTATATCCGCAACCGCAAATAACAACTGGAGTGAGGCCAGGGTATCGCCTGCGATGACGGTGTAATACAGTG
>JBBRHB010000188.1:0-8500 GCA_038223355.1 Chloroflexales bacterium | reverse complement strand
GCAACGATTTCCGGGTCGGGTACGTTTCAGCACCCTCGACATGCGCGGCGCGGGCGATCTGGTCAGCTAGCGTGCGCAAGCGTAGGGGCGCACACAGCTGATCGAAGAGCAGCCAGACGTGACCACCGTCGTGACCATCCTTGCCACCATTAACGGCGTAGCCAAAGGCCTGGTAGCCACTGTGCTCGGCACTGCGGAGGAGGGCTCGGACGCCGTCCAACCCACCCCGATCGAGATCGAGCGCGGCGACCCGGCAGTGCCCGGTGGCGGTCACGAGTGAAGCGGCCACCGTCACCCGTCCGTCCCAATGCCAGCCCAGTTCGCGTGCTGTGAGCGGCGCGTGAACGGTGACATATTTGTGGGGATGACCAGGCGGCCGCATCCGCGCGTAGTGCTGCGGCAGGTCACCGTTCCAGAGCGAGGGCAGCCAGGTCAGAAAGAGGCGTCGTGTCACATCCACCAGTCGCCCTTTCATGTGTCGATCGTCGATACGCTCACCGTCGTACAGGTCTGACGTCATGAAGTACCCGTGCGTAGAACAGCAAGTGATGGGTGTCTCGTAGACATACCCTGTCTCATGACCGCTTCGTAGGACACCATCGCGGCCGCGCAGCTCACCCGGCATGGCGAGCACCTGCGCGTGCTCCCATCGCCCGCGCATCCTGACCGACCGGGCCGGCAGGATGGGAGGACGCATCCCGCCGTGCATCCGGTCGTCCTACTAGAAGGCCGGTTCGTCTTCTGGATCGCTGGTGGCCGCTACGGACACCACGTCGTCATCACCCTCCTCCGCGACCGCGTGACCCGCGCGGCGGTCAAGGAACACGACGTCGCTCGCGACGATCACGGTGCTCGTGCGCGCTTTTCCCTCGCTATCCGTCCATTTGTCCTGCTTCAACGTGCCGGTCACTTGCACGCGGCTACCGCGCTTGACCATTTCCACCACCTGCTCCGCCAGCCGGCCCCAGCACTCGATGCGGTGCCAGTCGGCCTCGACACTGCGTTGTCCTTCCGCATTCTTTGCTCCCAGCCGGTTGGTCGCCAGCGTGAACTTCGTCAGCGCTGTCCCCGCGTTGATGAGCTTGATTTCCGGATCCTGGCCGACGTGACCCAGCAGAAACACCATGTTGACCGTGCCTTGGACCGTTGCTTGTGACATGTTCGTCCTCGTCCTTGGTGCGACGGAGCAGACGTGCCCCGCTACGTATGGTCCTGTGCGCTCCTGACCAGGGAGGTCCGGTTCAAACAGCCCCGGACCGGCTGTGCGACGAACGATCGGACTGCTTACTCCTCTGTGAGACGGACTACCCTCCAGCGAGGGAGTTGACAAGGACGCCGCCTGCACGGGTCCAGCGCCTTCGCACGACGGCTCCGTCGCGCACAACCACCCACGGTTGTGCGCAGTGCGAAGCGGGGGCCGTGCTAGCGTTCACGCCGTCAACTCCGCGCGGAGAAGTGCGCTCGATCGTCGGGACCCTCGCTCTCAGACTTCGCCGCATGAGCATAGAAGTGCTTGAGTATCGGTCGATGCAGATGGGGCAGCGATAGCGCGGAATGATGTAGGAGTGACCAGGTCAAACTAAGTTCGACCTGGTTTTTGACTCCTGATAGTTAAAATGCTCATTTGCCACACTAAATGAATGAAAAAATCATTGAGTTTTTATTCATTTAGTGTAAGATAAGGTCATGAAGCTCGACGGATATACGACTGAGGAAGCTGCCACCTTTACAGGCCTTACGATCGGGCAGCTTCTCTATTGGGTGCGGCGCGGCATCTTTGTGCCAACTGGACGCCAAGCTCGAGGTCGTGGAACATCCCACCGCTATACGCTGGAAGACCTCAAGCAGTTACTCTACCTCTCTAAGATTAAGCAGTACGGGATATCCACACAGAGTATTGGGAAGGCCTTGCAGGCTTACCGTGATTGCATGGGCCTCCGGGCATCTGACTCTAGTCCTGTGCTCTTGTCGTGTAAAGACACCATATTGGCGCTGTGTAAATCGAAAGCCGGGGAACGGGTCGTACTCGACCTCCGCGCGCCTGGAGGTCAACAAATTATGCCAATCGTGCTCGAAACACTACAAGAAGAAATTCAACGCCTGGCATCGCCAGGTGCCCGCGTGGAGGTGGTCCATGAGTGATCATCGGATGAGTCAGCAGCCGCTTGAAATAGCAAGAAGAGCGCTCCAGGCAATTGGCTACCGCGACCAGTTACTGCTGCCAAACTATCCGTTTGCGATGGTCTCTGGATCTGAGTCAACCGGGCATATTGACCTTGCTGCTTTTGCGCTGGATCCACCCTCATACCGGAGCTCATGTATCGGGGTGGCACTAATAACCGGAGTCGAGCCCCAACGTATTCAACAATACCGGGCACTCGGAGCGCCTCAGATATTTACAATCCAGACGAGTACCGGAGATGTTGATCGCTGGAAGATGACAGCGCGTGGGTTGCCAACCCATCTTGATCGCTTTTCTGTTGAGCACTTCGACAGGGTACTTTGGGAGAACCAGGAGACATGGAACCCACAGAGTATTCTGCGAGCAAAAGCAATTGCCTTGAACCCAGGCGCGAGACAGCTTGATTTCTTTGACGCAGGGTTAATTCCCACACTTGAAGAAACGGTTCACAAGAAACTCGATATATTGCTCAATGATGTCATTGCAAAGAGTAAGGTTTCGTATCAGGAGCATCATACAGAGCCGCTCGACTATCCAGCGCTCTTTCGCCTAATCTTTCGCTTTATTGCCGCGAAACTACTCGCTGATCGGCAACATCCTGGACTTTGGACAGATCCTGATCCACAAGCAACCATCGCCGCCGTGGAAGCATTTTACTTTCAGGATGAGCAGTCGCTGGGTATACTGCAAGATCCCCGTATCCAGCAATTAGCATGGGATCAGATTCGTACATCGTTCCATTTCCAGAACATCTCAGTCGAAGCCTTAGCCTATGTATACGAAAATACATTTGTTAACCCCACGATCCGCGAACTGCAAGATATTCATGCGACACCCCATGGCATTACTGAGTATGTGGTGCAGCACCTGCCATTCGAAAGTCTGGATCCGGAACAGCGTCATGTGTTCGAACCATTCGCTGGTCATGCACCGTTCCTCATCGCAGCGCTCGGTAGGTTACGAACCTTGCTCGGACCAGACATTGGTCACGCCGCGCGCCATGACTATTTCCAACGTATGCTCTCCGGTATAGAGATTGACTCTTTTGCCCGCGAGATCGCTCGCTACTCCCTGATCCTGGCCGATTATCCGAACCCCAACGGCTGGCGTATTGAACAAGGTGATGCGTTTACCTCGCCAATATTCGAAACGTTACTGGCACAGGCGAACATTGTAGTATTCAACCCCCCGTACAGCAACTTTACAGCAGAAGAGCGGCAGGGTGCAGACAGTGCATTAGGAGCAACCAAGGCTGTTACCGCATTACAGCGTGTCCTTCAACGACCACCAGCGTTGCTCGGGTGTGTGCTCCCACGTGTGGTTGTCAATGGGCCAAGTTTTCTGACAGTGCGGCAGGAGCTCATTGCGAACTACCAGACGATTGAGGTCGTAGGCTTACCGGACAACGTGTTTCGACACTCGGAGAGCGAAACAGTTTTGATTCTTGCCGCTCATACAAAAGAGGCGAGTTCTTCACGCCTGCGAACAGCGCTTGTTGAAGGCAAGGATTACCAGCATTTCATCCAAACGGGACAACCAACATGGGAGACTGGGCAACCGCTGGATACAAGCGGGAACGCAATACTCTGGCACACTCCATTAACACATGTCTGGGAAGCCCTGTCCGACCAACCCCGCCTTCGCTCTATTGCAGATGTCCATCGTGGTATTGAATATAATATCTCACTTAAGACAAATAAGGTAGCATTAGTCGCCGATCAGCCGCGACCAGGGTTTGTGCCAGGGCTAATGGCCGTAGCAGATGGATTCAAGCCCTATATGATTTACAGATGGAGGTATCTGCATATTGACCCAAGCTTGATGCGCACCTACGCGCATCACCAGCTATGGGATAGACCTAAAGTCATTGCAAATGCTGCCCGTCTGAATCGTGGTCATTGGCCGATTGCCGGTGCGGTTGATGAGCAAGGTCTCGTTTGTTCGCAACGTTTCCTTGGTATCTGGCCAACAGCCGACCTTCCTGTCGAGTTGATTGCAGCCGTGCTGAATGGGCCAGTTGCGAATGCCTTTGTAAGTACAGCTCGTACAGCTCGCGATAATCAAGTGCGAACCGTGCGTGACATTCCAATACCCCAGTTTACGACGGAGCAGATACAAGTCATTACTGGGTTGGTGCGAGAATATCGCTCGTACCTCTCGCAGTGGCACGCGCGACCACAGCAGGAAGAACTGTTTAAACAACTATGTTACCAAACAGTTCTTCTAATCGATGCGGCAGTGTTGGCAGCCTACAATCTTCCAGTTCACCTGGAACGCGAGTTATTAGATTACTTTGCTGGCTACCGTCGTCCAGGCCCGGTGGATTTTGATCATTACTATCCATCAGGGATCCCGTCTACGATGTCCTTGCAAACATACATTGCTGAACTATTTCCGGATGCGTGGCTACGTCCTAGTGTCGATATGTTGGCTGACGAGTTACGTGATGCTTTCCTTGCAACGGGGGAAACGCTCGGGAGCCTCCTCAGTACGTCCGAGAGCGGGCATGCATGAAGGGCATAAACGCCTACAGGTTGGGATTGATACTAATGTTCTTCTGAGAGCTGTACTTAATGGGCTGGGTGATCCCCGCCGGATACTATATCTAGGAGAATGGGGTGAGTTGCAACTCGTTATTAGTAGAGAGGTCGACAACGAAATTTATGAGAAAGTCAGGAAGATAATACCAGCAAAGATTCAACTGCTCCCTATGCTTTTGGCACGGAGTGGCATACAAGTGTTACCTCCACCGTCCGTAGAGCACCTTAACCGTTGCACAATCCTCGTACCCGACCCTGATGATGTTGAAATTGTTGCCGCAATGTGGACAGCGCAGGTTGACTACTTTGTGTCTGAGGACCGGAAGCACCTTGTCAGGAACGCGGCTTTGATTGTCGAACTCCCTTTCCCAGTTGGCACCGCAGATACCTTTCTAAGTTGGTATCGGGCGCGTTAAACCGAGGTTTTGTAGCATCGACCGGGCGAGGTATCAATCCACGTCCGTTCTCGCACACTTATGTTGGTAACGCCACGTCGCGATATCACAACCATGCTGCTGAAACGCACCGGACGCGTGACGCGTTGCGTCGTTTGCGCGATGTGAGGTCTACTTTGCTCACCAACTCAATTTTTGGGCGGATGACCGAAGTAGGCTCCACAGGGTGTAATGCTTGCTGCGTAGATCAGCGCGTGCCTAGCTGCCGCGCCTTGAGCCACGGTTCAAACCTACCGCTCGGTCGATGCCGCTGATCCGCATTAGCCCGAAGCTACGACGGCTCCCTCACCCGTCCTCGCCATCGTCGAAGCCAAACAGTTCAGCCAGCGCCGTGGCCTGAGGATTCCGTGCCTGCTTCAACTCCCTTAAGTAGCGCCCGGTCATCGCCAAGCTGGCGTGGACCAACCGCTGTGTCAGCTACCTTCGTCATCCGCCGCAAAAACTGGATGAGGTAGAGAGCCATGCAGGCGACCCGGAACGTGCCTAAATTTCTATATTATGTCAATTGAGGCACATCAAAGTTCTGGTATAATCACCTATGAGAATGGAGCTTCTCACAGGTTGAGCGCCATAAAACAGAAGGTGACATAATGCCAAAACGTGAAGAGCCTGCTCCGACGCCCGAGATGCTGCACGGCATTAACATTCCCCTGACTGCCGATGCACCTTCGTTGGTTGTGCTGACGTCACGTTTGCCGGCAACGATCGGCAAACGCGGTTTGCTCTGGAGGAATGATGACTGAACTCGCACCACCGCTCTTCGCGCTGGCGCCAACCACAACGCCGGCCGATCAGAATCCGGCCATCATCTATTTGGCACGGTTGGCGCCCGGCAGCCGCCGGACGATGCAGAGCGGCCTGATGACTATCGCCACTCTGCTGACTGGCGGCCGGCACGATGCCTTCTCGCTGCCCTGGGCCGGCCTCCGCTATCAGCACACGCAGGCTGTGCGGGCTGCACTCGCTGAACGCTACGCGCCGGCGATGGCCAACAAGCTGCTGGCGGCGCTGCGCGGCGTGCTCCGAGAAGCCTGGCGGCTCGGCCAGATCCCGGCCGAGGAGTATCATCGGGCGGTGGACCTCACGGGGGTCAAGGCCGAGACCCTGCCGAGCGGGCGGGCGCTCACGCCAGGTGAGATCGGAGCACTGCTGCGCGTCTGTGCAAACGACCCGTCGGCAGCCGGTGCTCGGGACGGGGCGCTCGTCGCCGTGTTTGCCGGCGCGGGACTCCGCCGCGCGGAGGTCGCGGCACTCCAGATCGCGGACTATGTGGGAGAGCAGGGTATGCTGACGATTCGCAGCGGCAAGGGACGCAAGGACCGTATGACGTATCTGGGGGTAGGTGCGATGGAGGTCGTCGCGGACTGGATCACCGTGCGAGGGAACGTGCCGGGGGCGCTGTTTTGCCCGGTGGATAAAGCGGGCACGGTGACGATCCGGACCATGACGGCGCAGTCGCTGATGGAAGCGTTAGCGAAGCGTGGCCAGCAGGCCGGCTTGGCACCGTTCTCGCCGCACGACCTGCGCCGGACCTTCATCTCCGAACTGCTCGACGCAGGCGCCGACATCGCCACGGTGCAAAAGCTGGCGGGCCATGCCAATGTCCAGACAACGGCGCGCTATGACCGGCGGGGTGAGGTGGCGAAGCGCAAGGCCGTTGGCTTACTGCATCTCCCGCATTACCCACGGGAGCAGTCCTAAAGGGAGCGTCTTGACCTCTGGGTGCGATCGCTGCGTTATACCTTCGCACACGTGATGGAAGATTCAGGCCAAGCTCAGCGACATGCAGGCACGGTTGAGCCATGTCGGCCTAGCACCATCAGGAGGTATCTCGCGCCGCTCAACCGTGCTGACAATGCCCACGCGGAGTCCATCGTCGTCAGGCGGGGACACAGCATCGTGAGCCGGAGATCACCTTCATCGTACCTCTCGCGGGTGGTGGAGCCACATGGATGCACCAGCGTCCATGGGCTTCGGGGGAGCGAAGGGGGCGGTGGGGGACGCGCGCGGCGGGCGGGGCAAGGGTCCCCCATTTGCGAGGCGGGTCATTTGCAACTGCGGTAGAATCAGGGAACAGAAGAGGACGCAGGCATGCTCCTGCAAGGAGGGCCATGATGTTTCAGTGGGTCGCACAGCTTCAGCACCGGCTTCGTTGGCGAAAGGTGACGCAGGACGCGGCTGCTCTGGTTCAACAAGGACAGGGCTTTATTGCACGAACCTGGCCGCTCACCGCTACAATGACTGACCACGACATGACGTCGATTACTCAGGAAGCAACGGCCTGGCTGGTCAAGCAGATCGGTTCCATTGCTACCCCGCACGGTTGGAGCAGCGGGACGGTCATCATTGGCCTCGCCCAGATGCAAGGTACGCAGCGCACGCCGTTATGGAAAGTGTCGTTGCCGAGCTTCGCGAAAACCGATTACGCACCAGCACTTTCCGAGGCCACCACGCAGCTGGCGACGCTCCCGCGAGCCGTCTATCCTTCAGCCACCCACCTTGAAGTCTACCTGCTCGACATGGGCCGTATTTTTCGCACCATCATCCCGGACTAGATACTCTGGTGGATGAGGGTTGCCCCCCATCCACCCTCCCAGTTACCGCAGAGTCCGTTTGTGGAATTCTTGGAGGAACTCCTGGACTGCCAGCGGCCCGTGGACCTCGAAAATCACCTCGACCAGGAACTCCCGTAACCGCGTCACGTCTTCGGGGACGTAATGGGTGCGGTCGATGTCGGCAAGGAATCGGGCTAACTGGCGTGGTGTCCGTTGCGGAACACCGACGCGCAGCTTCTCAAGGAACGACAGGAACTCTTGCATTTCCGGCATAGCCACTCACCTCCTGTGTGCCGCAACTCGGCGTCTCGCCTCCACCAGTCCCGCGTAGTGGGGTCAAGGGAGGAGTGCCGAAGGCCGAGCGCCGCAGCGTGTAGTCCTCCCTTGAGGCCGCAAGCGGGCTTGGTACAATGAGAAGACGCGAGCGAGGCAAGACGAGTGGGGCCAGGGCGAAGCCGGTACTGAAGTGGCCGGCCGTAGGCACTTCCTTATCTGGTAATTGCTGCTTCCATGGTTGCCGGAGAAGAGGGTGCGTGAGCAACCCGTGCTTTGATGGTGGAAGGATGAGGCGTCGGTCAAGCCGACGGTTAAGTGAGCCGCGAGCGGCACCGCCACAAGAGCATTGGTCTCTTATTGTTTCATCAACGTCAAAAACCGCATGCTCATCCAGCCCTGCACCGTGCCATGCTGGACCTTCCTCCATACTCGTCCATCGGCGTCAACCGGGGCATCACACAAGACGGTGACGATGCCACCCTGGGCCACCTG
>JBBRHB010000187.1:0-8544 GCA_038223355.1 Chloroflexales bacterium | reverse complement strand
AGCCTCGTGCTTATGTTGGATCAGGTAGCGGTAGAGGCCTCGCACATATTCCTGTACACCACCTGGCCGCGCCATGTGGTCATCGATCACCAAGCCGACTTTCATTGCCGCCATGATAACATGAACGGCGGGAGCCCTAATCGGTTACGATTATGAGCGGAACAGCATAGCCTGATGATGACAGATATGATAGGAGACGTTTCTATGCAGACGCCACTCATCCAAGCGGAGCGCCTCGACCTGATTTATATGACACCGGCATTCCTTGAGGCATGCCTTGCCAACGACCTGCCGACCGCTGAAGCACTGCTGGAGATCACGATTCCACCCGATTGGTTCAACGAGCGCGACTTGATGCAGCTACGCTTGGAACAACTACGAGCTGGCCCTAGCTACGCGCCTTGAATGTTACGTGCCATGCGGCTACGAGAAACAGGCCATATGGTGGGCCATATCGGATTTCACACACAGCCAGGCGCGGAGTATCTGCGTGAACTGGTACCCGATGGAGTCGAATTTGGTTACACCGTTTTTCCGAGGTTCCGCCGCCAGCATTATGCCCATGAAGCGAGCGTGGCACTAATGGCGTGGGCACGAGAGACATATGGCGTAACCAGCTTTGTGGCTTCAGTTAGCCCAGCAAACGCACCTTCACTCGGACTGGTTCACAAACTTGGCTTCCACAAAATCGGCTCGCAGATCGACGAGGAAGATGGTCCAGAGGATATCTTCGCCCTCTACTGCTCGTAGTGCTCCACGGTGCGGGCAACGCGTAACTGTGCTTGGCCGGGATCTTTGCCGGCACCACGCAGTGCACGCCGCTGCCGCAGTAAATCCTCGTACTGGTCGAGCTCGACCTCTAGGGCCTGCAACCGCGCCCGGTCGTCGTCACTGATGTGTGCTTGTCCGTATAAATTTTGCTCCGCATCAACCAGGGCAGTAATGTGTTGGAGGACATCTTGATCGTTCATGGCTCGACTCCTATCGGCGATTGCAGCAGCAATCACACCTATTGTACGCCTGAGGCGTCATGCGTCGCAAACCGTGGCTACATTTATGCAGGGGAAGCATATTGATAGTAGCTACAACATAGGAGGTTGAAGCGTGGAATATCGTCGTTTAGGTAAATCAGGTCTAAAGGTTAGTGCGCTCTCTCTGGGTGCCTGGGTAACGTATGGCGGACAGGTTGGGCAAAATGTTGCTCGGGATTGCATGGTCGCGGCGCATGAAGCAGGCGTCAATTTCTTTGACAACGCCGAAGCTTATGCGGGTGGGAACGCCGAGCGCGTGATGGGGAACGTTATCAAGGAACTGGACTGGCGGCGCGAAGATCTCGTCATCTCGACCAAAATCTTTTGGGGTGGCAAGGGACCGAATGATACAGGGTTGTCACATAAGCACATCATTGAGGGTGTTAACAATGCGCTCCAACGCTTGCAGTTGGATTATGTCGATCTTGTCTTCTGCCATCGCCCCGATCCTAATACGCCGATCGAGGAAACGGTCCGGGCAATGGATATCGTGATTCGACAAGGCAAAGCATTTTACTGGGGAACGTCCGAGTGGAGCGCAGCCGATATTATACGGGCCGATGCAGTTGCCCGCCAATATGGCCTAACGCCCCCTACAATGGAACAGCCGCAGTACAACATGTTTACACGCGATACCTTCGAGCGAGAATATACACCGATCTTTCGGGAGTTGGGCTATGGAACGACAATCTGGAGTCCGCTGGCATCTGGACTCCTGACCGGTAAATATAATGACGGCATCCCGGCCGATAGCCGAGCGTCGCTTGAAGGCTACGAGTGGTTACGCGACTCTGTTATCACACCAGAGCGGGTCGAGACAGTCAAGAAATTGAAGCCGGTTGCTGACGAGCTCGGTTGTACGCTCGCCCAGCTCTGCCTAGCATGGTGTCTCACGAACCCCAACGTGAGTACCGTCATTACCGGTGCTAGCCGTCCGCAACAAGTGACCGAAAATATGAAGGCCTTGGACATCGCCCCAAAGCTGACGCCCGAGGTGTTGAAGCATATTGATAGCATCCTGGACAACACGCCGAAGTCGGCCTACTAGGACAGTATAAGGTAGAGAATTGTCGTATGATCGCTGGCTCACAGTGCGACACCAGCGGTTGTACGACAACCTGTTTGGAGCGTATGAAACGTAGCCTCAAAGTTGTCCGGCGATTGACAGCCTCTGCCCTAAGCCCTATCGTATGCGCACCAGCAGCGACACGTTGCTAGACCAGGAGGGGAAGCATGGGCATCACAGCACGCGGAGCTATATCACGAACGCCGGGCGCGCCGGTAACAATTGAAGAGTTCAGGATCGATGATCCAGGGCCCGATGAAGTGCTCGTACGCATCTTAGCGTCAGGCGTTTGTCATACCGATCTTGGCGTAAAGAGTGGGACCTATGGTTCGAGCGGCTTCCCGTTTTTGCTCGGGCATGAAGGGGCGGGCATCGTTGAGGCAGTCGGGCCGGGCGTAACATCGCCGCGCGTCGGTGACCATGTAATCCTGGCATGGCGGGCACCATGCGGCGCCTGCCGCTTCTGCCGTGCGGGCAAGCCCAATTTCTGCGCGGCGAGCCTTAATGCCGAAAAGCGGATGCACACGCACGACGGGCAATTGCTGAACCCAGTCCTAGGGATTGGGACCTTTTGTACCCATACCTTAGTGCATGCGGCCCAGGCTGTCCCCTATTCCGCCGAGCTGCCGGCCCCCCAAATGTCACTAATCGGCTGTGGTGTAATGACGGGTGTTGGTGCGGCGCTGTATGCTGCCGATGTGCAGCCCGGCACAAGCGCTGCCGTTTTTGGCTGTGGTGGTGTGGGTGACAGCGTCATTCAAGGGGCGCGGCTCGCTGGTGCCACGACGATCATCGCGGTCGATGTTGATCCACAGAAGCTCCAATGGGCCAAACAATTTGGAGCAACGCATACGGTTGATGCACGTGACGGAGACCCAGTAGCTAGGATTAAAGAGTTAACTAACGGCAACGGCGTTAACTACTCGTTCGAGGCGGTCGGCATTGCCAAAACATGGGAGCAAGCGCTTTTTTGTCGGGATTTAGCCGGTACTTGCGTCTTCATCGGTGTGCCGGGGCCCGGCCCAACCTTGACGCTTGATCTGCAACGTTTCTTTGACTTGGGAGGTCGGGTCTGTGTGTCGTGGTACGGCGACTGTCTACCGACGCGGGACTTCCCGCTGTTGGCAGAGTGGTACCGGCAGGGCCAGTTGAACCTTGATACGATTGTGAGCCGCAAGATCAAGCTGGACGAGGTTGAAGAGGCTTTTGCTGCCATGCAGCGTGGTGAGACCTTGCGTTCGGTGATCGTGTTCGATAGCTAGAGGCAGCATGTTCCCATTGATCAAACAGCTCACCGAGCTCGTCGGACCAGTTGGCCAGGAACAGATCGTGTTGGATGCCGTGGAAAGCATTTGGCGTACTGCAGGAGCACGGACCTTCAGGACACGTATTGGTAACGTGCTGGCCCATGTTGGCGGTCAGGGTCCGAAGCTCTTGTTAGTCGCGCATGCCGACGAGCTTTGCTACCTTGTCAGGTCGATTGCTCCCGGCGGTTTCCTCTGGCTGGCAAATGGTCAAGCTTGGGAGCGCAAAACCAGCCTTCGAAATTGGTTTACGGTTGGGCAGCGCGTGCATGTCTTGGCTCGTTGTGGCCATTTACCCGGTGTTATTGCGGCTGCGACCGGCCACATTGCCACACTCGCCCTTAAAGAGCCTGAAGAGTTAACCTGGGATGATTTTTGGGTCGATACGGGCCTTACCCGTGAGGAGTTACTGGCGCGTGGCGTGACACCCGGCACGCGCATCGTCTGGGATGCACCCACGGTACAACTGGGACCGCATGTCGTCGGCAAAGCACTCGATGATCGCGTGCCTTTGGCGGTCATCACAGAAGTGCTGCGGCGTGTATCTCCAGCTGAACTTGGTTACGACCTAACCCTGGCTTGCACCGTCCAGGAAGAAGTTGGTCTGGTCGGTGCGTTTGCAGCAACTGCCCCTGAGCGTTGGGATGCGGCCATTGCTGTCGAGATTGGGCTGGCCGGCGATATTCCGACCGTCAATGAACAAGCCATACCCCTGCGCTTGGGTTCCGGACCCGTGTTGATCCACAAAGATGCACTTGTACATTATGACCATGGTCTAACTGCAGCACTCGAACAGGCGGCACAAGCCGCCGCCATCCCCATCCAGCATGCCGTCTTCGGCTCTTTTGGCAGTGATGGCGCGGCCTTAATGCGGGCCGACATTCCGACCGCGCTGGTAGCTTTCCCGGCGCGCTATACGCATAGCCCTTTTGAGACTGGCCATCTTGATGACATCGAAGCACTGGTGCAATGGCTTGTTGCGTTTGTACGCACGGCACCCACAGCTAAAGGCTAGCCTTGCTTTGTCGCCGTATCGCGTGTAGCGGAGAACCACAATGTCGTCAACGATGCCGGACAAGTTGGGGATCGGAACCTCAATCTGGCCGCCCACGATTTGGCGCAACTCTACCGAACAGATCGTGGTGACATTGCGGGCGCGCAGTTCACCAGTGAGTGCCGTAACAAATCGTGTTTCATTCTAGCAGGAACCTCGTCCATTTGTGTGAGTATTTGATAAGAGGAATGATAGTGATTTAGAAAGCAAAGATTATCGGTACACCTCGTCGCTCTGTGTTTGTCCTAATCCTTAGCCTCAGCTATCATAGCGGGCTAACTACTCCGTGCGGTATATGCCATGGTGGGGACAGGCACGGCTATGAGGAGGCAACTCATGGGCTTGATGGATGGAAAACGTGGCCTGATCGTGGGCGTTGCAAATGATCACTCGATTGCATGGGGTATTGCACAAGCTCTGCATGCGGAAGGCGCCGAACTCGGCTTTACATACGTCAATGAAGCAATCGAGCGGCGAGTGCGTCCGTTGGCGGGGAGTTTGGGCGTGCAATTCATTGTGCCATGCGATGTTGGTAGCGACGAATCGATCGCTGGAACAATGGCAGCCGTGAAATCGACCTGGGGCCAGTTAGACTTTTTGATTCATGCAGTGGCCTTCGCCAATCGTGATGAGCTAAATGGTTCCTTCCTAAAAACATCGCGCGAAGGGTTTCGAGTTGCAATGGACATTTCCGCCTACTCCCTAACAGCCTTAGCGAAAGCGGCTGACGGGCTATGGGCTTCGCAAGCATCGATCTTGACCATGACATATCATGGTTCGACCCAAGTCGTCCCGAACTACAACGTCCAAGGGTTGGCCAAAGCAGCTCTGGAAGCATCGGTGCGTTACCTAGCCGCCGATTTGGGTCCACGGGGGATACGGGTGAACGCCATCAGCGCGGGGCCGATCCGCACGCTAGCCGCAAGCGGCATTGCCGGTATCCGCGATATGATCAGCGCCCAGAAACAATTGGCACCCCTACGACGCAGCGTGACAATCGAGGATGTAGGCAAGACGGCGTTGTGGCTATGCTCGGATTTAGCGAGCGGCGTTACGGGCGAGGTGGTCTACGTGGATGCCGGAGCTCACATTATGCATGCTGCGCCAAGCAGCGAATAGGTAGTGCTGGTACAATACGCACATACGTACCAATACGAGCAGCATGCTAGACCTATCCCATACCGCAATTGCCAACCCAGCTCAATTCGAAGAGCGACTACGCAACGTGCCGCTCGCCCCGGGTGTGTACCTCTATAAAGACGCAACGGGGCGCATCATCTATGTCGGCAAGTCGAAGGCGCTGCGTGACCGTATGCGCTCGTATTTCGGCGCGCCACGCGGGCTATCATCCAAAACCCGGCGGCTAGTGCAACACATCGCCGACTTCGATTTTGTACTGACCTCGAGCGAACTCGAAGCATTAGTGCTCGAAATGAACCTGATCAAGCAGCATCGCCCAAAATACAATGTGCTGCTGAAGGATGACAAAAGCTACCCGTATATCAAGGTCACGCTCAAGGAAACCTGGCCACGGATTTTTACAACCCGCAAAGTTCTGGAGGATGGGGCACGCTATTTCGGCCCCTTTGCTTCGGCCGGATCGGTGCGCTCCACCTTAAAACTGCTCAATAAACTGTTTGCTTTTCGCCCGCCGTACGACTGTTCGGACCAGAAGTTTCAGACGCACCGCAAGCATGGCCGCCCGTGTATGTACTACGACATTCGCCGCTGTCTCGGTCCATGTGTACCAGAGCTGACCTCGCCCGAAGAGTACCGGCGCGCGATTACCGATGCTTGTTTGTTCCTGGAAGGTAAATCGGAACAGATTGTGCGTGATCTGCGCGTCAAGATGGCCACGGCGGCTGAGGAGATGCAGTATGAGCGAGCCGCCTATATTCGTGATCAGATCGGCGCACTCGAATCGGTGCTTGAACGGCAAAAGGTGCTCAAAACGGCGGCGACCGATCAGGACGTGATCGCTTTTGCACGTGAGGATGGATCAGCAGTTGTACAAGTCTTCTTTGTGCGGGGTGGCAAGCTGATTGGAGCCGAACCGTTCACGCTAGAGGGCACCGAAGATGCAGATAATGGCGAGCTGCTGGCCCAGTTTCTGACTCAGTTTTATGAGTCGGCGGCCTCGATCCCGGACAATATCCTACTGGCCGATCACCCAGAAGAAGCGCAGATTATCGAAAGCTGGTTGGAGCAAAAGGGCGGGCATCGCGTGACGTTGAGTGTGCCTCGGCGGGGTGAAAAGCGCGGATTGGTCGATCTGGCTACGCGCAACGCTACGACCAAGCTCGAAGAATTGCGCTTGCAGTGGCTCAATACGACGCAGCGTGCGATTGGGGGCTTGACCGAGCTACGCGATCTGCTTAACTTGCCGGGCCTACCACGACGCATCGAATGCTACGACATCTCGAATACGCAGGGCACGAACTCGGTAGGGTCGATGGTTGTTTTCGAAAACGGCGAGCCGAAGAAAGCGGAGTATCGGCGCTTCAAGATTAAAACGGTGGAGGGCGCTAATGATGTTGCCTCAATGCAGGAGGTGCTACGGCGGCGCTTTCGCCGCGCCCAGCTAGCCGAGGGTGAAATCGTGCCCGTAAGGGAGCATGTAGTGGAAGAGGAAGTCCCCGATCCTACGAAAGCCAGCCCGCTTGAAGAAGCTCAGGAAAGTGAGGATGCGTGGGCGAATCTACCAGACCTGTTACTGATTGACGGGGGCAAGGGTCAGGTCAACGCTGTGCTGCATGTGCTCCAGGAACTGGGCTATGATCATATCCCAGTTGTCGGTGCGACTAAAGGCGTTAATCGTGATCGCTTCGATCTGCAACTGCCGGGCGCGCCTCTACCGCTCGTGCTTGAGCGCGTTTCGCCAGCCCTCCATCTAGTGCAACGCATCGACGAAGAAGCGCATCGCTTCGCGATCACCTATCATCGCAAGCTGCGCGACCAAAACACTTTTAAATCACCGATTACAAGCATTCCAGGTATTGGCCCGAAGCGTAAGAAAGCCTTACTGAAGCACTTTGGCTCGCTCGAAGGCATTCGCAATGCAACGATTGACGAGCTAGCAGCTGTAGACGGCATGAACCGCAAGGCAGCCGAAGAGTTGAAAAGTTTGTTATAAAGTGCTAAGACCATACTAATCGAAGAAGCAGCCCCTTTCGGGCTGCTTCTTCGATGCCTGCCGTTGTTCGATCAGGATTTGGGGCTGTCGGTATCGCGCGCCAGCGGCGTATCCGAAGGTAGATCCACATGGCGCGTGCGGCGGGTTAAGCCGCTGTCCTTGGCATCACCCATCGCCGGTGCAGCCGATGCTGCTGGACCTGAGGACATAGCGGGACTAGTCGGTGTGCCCGTCGGCTTCTGCATATGCAGCTGGCCATCGAAGAAGCCGCCTTCATGCAGCTGCAATTTTTCCGTCTCGATCTTGCCACTCACATGCCCGGTCGAACGGATCTCAACTCGCTGCCGCCCAATCAACGTTCCGGTATACGTACCGGCGATCACGACTTCAGCAGCAGTAATGTCGGACTCGACCTGCGCATGCTCTTCGATGTGCACATATTGTGCTGATTCGATCGTGCCGCGAACCGTACCCAGAATGCGCACGCCCCGTGTCGTATTCAGCTGGCCTTCGAAGGTGTCTTCGCGGGCGACTAAGCTTTCGTCCGCGTTATGCGCGGTTGCAGGAGCGGCCGGTGCCGGAGCCGGACGAGGCGCCGCTTGCTGAGCTACCGGTTGAGGCGCTACAGGCGCGGGAGTTGGCGGATGAAGATCGCCCTGAGGTGGTCGTTCCGTAGAAGGACGATCATTGGTAGTGGGACTCGCGTCACGGCGAGAGAACATAGCTTCCTCCTTGACTTACCGCGTACTGCAAACGTGGCAGCACAGCGAGAATACCACTAGGCTGATATTTTTGTCAACAGCGGTTATCAACTTGGGTGTCCGTCACAGTCTTGCACATCAAGTAACAAGGACCTCCTTGGCCTGCTGGCGCTTACTCCACGCCCGTCGCCAGGGATGCTCAGCGGCGGGACGACCCGGTTCACGACCTAGCTTGGGCGCAGATGGGACCGCTGG
>JBBRHB010000186.1:0-8562 GCA_038223355.1 Chloroflexales bacterium | reverse complement strand
GGCGGCACACTTACAACGGATCGAATCAGGCAAGACGAAGCTGCCAGATCGAGCAACCCTGGTAACGATCCTAGCTGCACTTGGGACGAGCTATCCCGATCAGCGGGTCGTCTTGGAAGACTTCGGCTATAAAGCGCCGACAGGGCTGCCGACCGCAGCAGAGATCGCAGCAGCGCACGCATCATGTGAAACTGAGCTTGCGACGGCAACCTGGCCGGTCTACCTGAGCGATTGTGCCCTGCGGCTGCTAGCATGGAATCGATATGTGCCACGCTTGATTGGCCGAGATCCTGATGATCCGGCACTTGAGCGCTTCCTTAACTGCACGATTCTTGATCTGGCGTTTAACCCCGATTTTAGGACGCCTTTTTTGATCGATAATCCGGATGAGTTCTTGCCAGCCCTCCTCCGTTTAGTTAAAGGTGATCTGCTACCATTCCAGGGCGAGGTCTGGTGTGAGGCATTGATCCGGCGTGGGATGGCGCTACCTGGATTTGCCCGCCTGTGGAATGCCATTAGTGACGAGATGGTCGAACAGGTGGGGGCACACATTAATGTTCCAATGCGGATTGATGTACCGCAGGTGGGCCTGCTTTCGTTTGTCTTAGCAGGCTCCAACCTGGTGCATGATCCACGCTTCGTCGTCGTGCACTACACACCCTTCGGGGTTATTACGCTACGGCAGTGCGCAGTGTGGGCCGAAGCAGAAGGCGTGTGGCAACGGTAAGCTGCCTATAACGCTAGGGTATGGGCCAACTCTAACAAGCGCAGATTGAGCGCTTTCTTGGAAGCAACGACTTCAGCCAGTGGCGTAGTGCCCATTTGGCCCTGCTGCAAACCAACTAGTACGCCAGTATGTCCCTGAGCTAGCTGTTCAATGGCCGAGGCCCCCATCTGGGTCGCTAGAAGCCGGTCGAAGGCACTGGGCGCGCCACCGCGCTGGACATGTCCGAGCGTCGTCACACGTAAATCGAAACCAACGCCGACGGGATGATTGTCAAAATAATGGGCGAGCCGATGGGCGTTGTAATGCGCACCTTCGGCGACAACAACCAACGCATGGGCCTTGCCACGCTCGTAGGCACCACGAATTTCGGCTGCAACGACTTCGGGATCCGTCTCAACCTCAGGAATGATGATCGCCTGGGCACCACCTGCCAAACCCGCCATAAGTGCTAAGTAGCCGCAATCGCGACCCATCACTTCTACCAGGAAGGCTCTTTGATGAGATGAAGCAGTCACGCGGAGCCGATCAATGGCTTCCAGAGCGATATTTAATGCAGTATCAACACCGATCGTAATCTCGGAGCCGTAGAGATCATTGTCGATGGTGGAGGCAACACCCACCACGGGAAAATCCATCTGCGTAAGCGCATATGCGCCCGTTTGCGAGCCGTTGCCGCCAATCACGACCAAGCCATCAATACGGTGGGCGTGGAGGACAGCCAAGGCCTGACGCTGGCCAGCCTCGGTTTTGAACACCGAGGAGCGCGCGCTACCTAACATCGTGCCCGCATGCTGCAAAATGCTGCCGACATCGCGCGCTCCGAGTGGGATGATCTGATCACCGATCAAACCGGCATAGCCATGTTGAACACCAAATAGCTCCCAGCCCTGCGCGAGACCGGTTCGCACAATCGCGCGAAGCGCGGCGTTCATGCCGGGGGCGTCCCCGCCACTGGTTAATACTGCGATCCGTCGCATGGGCCTCCTCATCGTAAAAATACAGCTACACGGGGGCATGGTCGCGGCCCTGCAACCATGCCCGTACTCCCAAATTGTACCGCATGCGACGGTCTAGGTCGCAAATAGTTTACGTTGCCCAACTGTGAAGGTAATAAATACGAGTACCGCGACCGCGAGGAGTAGCAAGCCATAACGGCGTGCCTCGTTATCTGGGGCACGTCTAGCCCGAGCGACAAGTACTGAGATGACACCGACGCTCGCGATACCGAGAAGATAATGCACCCATAGATGGGCACCGTAGCCAATTCCGGTGATGAAACTAATGACAACCAGGAGCAACCCAAGTACAAATTGCAATGAGGCACTGATGAGATCCGCCCGTAGTGCTATCAGCGAACTGCCACTGCTCGTCCGCCGCGTCGTTAGCAATAGCACGGTCGCCACAATAGTAAGCAGCAGTGTTATGCCACCGACGGCGTTATGCGCCACTCTGATAATGTTGTACAAGCCTGCCATGAACATGTCCTTTCATCTGCGCGGTCGCTACGCTGTTTTCGACCCTACAGCATTAGAAGGGCGAGCCTTGGAATTGTCAAGTTATAGCTCAGTTAATCCTCAAAGCTATGCAGTGCATGGAACGAGGCGCGCAAAGCGGGATATAGGCTGCGGTAGACAGGATAGAGGCGTTCGTAGACAGCGTTATTGGATGGAGTAGGTGCTTGCTCATCAACGAGTTGGGTGACAGCACGAGCGGCGGTGGGAACATCCGGCCAGTTACCGGCCCCGACACCCGCCAACAGTGCAGCACCCATGGCCGCACCTTCAGTACTCGCGACGGTATACAGGGGGAGGCCGATACTATCGGTGAGGATTTGACGCCATACATGGCTTTGTGCGGCCCCACCACTAATTGCCGCCCGCTCAGGCTGTACACCTTGGGCGCGTAGGAGTTCGACGTTGTCGCGCAGGCCGAAGGCGACACCTTCCATGACCGCTCGTACCATATGTGCGCGCGTCGTGCGCAGTGTCAGGCCGACAAATGCCCCACGGGCGAGCGGATCGGGATGAGGGTTGCGCTCGCCCGTTAGATAAGGCACGAAGATGAGCCCTTCGGCTCCTGGGGGGATGGTCGCCGCCTCAGCACTCAACTGTTCGAAGGAGCTATTGGCGGCAAGGGCATCATGGAACCAACGCAGACCACCAGCGGCACTAAGCATGACACCCATGTGAAACCAATGACCGGGTACGGCGTGACAAAAAGTATGAAGCCGGCCAGCAGGCTCGGGGCGATACTCGTCGATAGCGGTAAAGACGACACCGGAGGTGCCCACAGTT
Source organism: Chloroflexales bacterium (assembly GCA_038223355.1). Classification (GTDB taxonomy): domain Bacteria; phylum Chloroflexota; class Chloroflexia; order Chloroflexales; family Kallotenuaceae; genus JACDGP01. Next base: position 5,541 of record JBBRHB010000186.1, on the reverse strand, counting down.
ATGCTGGTCTGACCGCGATCGATGATGCCGCTGCCGACCGCCTGGGCTGCCTGGTCACCGGCACCACCAACCACCGGGGTGCCAACGCGCAGGCCCGTCGCCGCAGCACCTGCGGCATTGACATAGGCACAGACGTCGGGCGATTCACAGAGGTCAGGGAGCCAAGCACGGGGAATATTAAAGGCAGCCACCATTTGCTCTGACCATGTACGGCGCGCAATATCCATCAAGCCAAAGCCGGAGCCATCAGCGACATCGGTGACGTATGCACCGGTCAAGAGGAGGCGGACATAGTCCTTGGGCAGCAAGACATGGGCGACCTGGCGATAGATGTCGGGCTCGTGCTCGCGCACCCAGCTGATTTTGGGCGCAGTAAAACCGGGCAACATCATGGTGCCGATATGCCCGTACAACCACTCAGAACCTACCTCGGAGGTGATCGCGGCGCACTGCGGTCCGCTGCGTCCATCATTCCATAAGATCGCCGGACGGAGAGGCTTGTCGGCTCCGTCGAGGAGAGTGAGACCGTGCATTTGGCCGGTTAGGCCAATGGCAGCGACGTCATGGGCCGCAACCTGTGTCAACACAGCCCGCAGGCTACTACAGGTCGCACTCCACCACTGCTCAGGGTTTTGCTCGGACCACAACGGGCGTGGGATCTGAAGATCATGTGGCGTACTATGGCTTGCAATAACGCTGCCAGCTTCGTCAATGACCAAAGCCTTGGAAGCGGTTGTGCTAACATCGATCCCGATAAAGTAGCGGTCCATGCACCATTCCTTCCGTGCGCTGACAGTTTGCCCAAGTGCCAAATATATGGTGGCAGCATTGATTGGCGCAGTCTATCATAATTCGGCGTGTATATTGAGGAGCATAATCCCTGGCTAAAAAAGGAAGGGTCATGAGCGATATTCCGAACGCTGGCACAATTATGCGGGAGATGGGCAGAGTGGGAAAGCGGATGGTCGAGATCGGTGCAGCAGAAGGTGCTGCCGGCAATCTATCGATCTATACGCGTGAGATAGGGGCCAGTGAGATCGAGGGTTTTCGGGAGCAAGAGGTGAGCGAGCTACCGGTAGCGACTCCGGCGTTAGCAAATGGCTGGGTAATTGTTACTGGCTCCGGCCGGCGCCTAGGCGATATTGCAGACAGTCCTGAAACAACGCTCTGCCTGCTGCATATTGATGAGCGAGGAGAGCGAGCCTCCCTGCTCGCTGCTGGCCGTGTACGCCCGACCAGTGAACTCAACTCCCACCTTGCTATTCATAACGATCATGTCGGCAGACGCAGCCTGTCTTACCATGCCGTGGTACATGCCCAACCGCTCCATCTTACTTACCTTAGCCACATCATGGCCCCTGGGGCTTCAGTGGACTTCAACAGGCGGCTGTTACGTTGGCAACCGGAGACAATTATGCAATTCCCAGAAGGAATCGGATTGTTGCCGTTTGAGATACCGGGCACATTGGAACAGGCAACCGTCACTGCGAAGGCACTCCAAGCACACCGTGCCGTTGTATGGCAGCGGCATGGCATGGTAGCAAGGGCCGATGCAGGTGTGCGTGCGGCCGGAGATCTCGTCGACTACGCCGAGACTGCGGCTCGTTATGTATATATGAACCTTGCTCTAGGCGAACCGGGGAGTGGGCTTTCGGATACTGAGATGCGGCTAATGTGTGAGCGGTTGGGCATTGAACAACAGTTTTATTAGCCTAACAGGAATGGCCGCAGGGTACAACCCTGCGACCATCACATCAAGTAACCACCGAACGCTCGCGCCTTATTGAGATCCTTGCTTGCCCTTGGCTATGGTTGCGCGTAGCAAGTCGCGGTTCATCCAAGCGATGACATCCATGCTGATCTCTTTGGGGCAGGCAGAACTGCATTCGCCAATGTTGGTGCAACCGCCAAAGCCTTCCTTGTCCATCACTTCGACCATATTGACGACCCGCTCGTAGCGCTCGGGCTGGCCCTGGGGTAGGCGAGCTAGATGGGCAATCAAGGAACCAGTAAATAACATGGCTGATGAGTTCGGGCAAGCGGCGACACAAGCACCGCAGCCAATACAGGCGGCGGCATCCATGGCCAGATCGGCACTCACCTTGGGCACGGGCAGTGCGTTGGCTTCCGGAGCACTGCCAGTGGAAACAGAGACAAAGCCGCCAGCTTGGATGATGCGATCAAAGGCACCCCGGTCGACCACCAAATCCTTGATGATGGGGAAGGCATGGGCACGCCATGGCTCGATATAGACGGTGTCACCATCTTTAAAGTGGCGCATATGGAGTTGACAGGTCGTGGTCGCCCGCTGGGGACCATGGGCAATGCCGTTGATCATTAAGCCGCACGTGCCACAAATACCTTCGCGGCAGTCGTGGTCGAAGGCGATAGGCTGCTCGCCCTTTAATATCAACTCTTCGTTGATCACATCCAACATCTCAAGAAACGACATATCCGGGCTGATATCTCGGGCGTCGTATTTCACGAAAGCGCCCTGGGTGGCGGCATTCTTTTGCCGCCACACGTGCAGTGTTAGATTCATACCTGTTCCAGTTATTTATAAGAGCGTTGCGTCAAGTGGACGTACTCAAAGTTTAAAGGCTCACGGTGCAGGGTTGGTGGCCGGTCAACGCCTTTGAATTGCCAGGCCGCGACATAGGCAAAGTGCTCATCGTCACGCAAAGCCTCGCCTTCGGGAGTCTGCGACTCCTCACGGAAGTGACCACCGCACGACTCAGTACGATGCAGGGCATCAAGACACATAAGCTCGCCCAGCTCCAGAAAGTCCGCTACACGACCAGCTTTTTCGAGGGATTGGTTAAGCTCCGCCCCATCACCTGGAACCTTCACATTCTCCCAGAACTCGGCCCGCAGCTCGGGGATGCGGTTCAACGCTTGCTTCAAGCCAGCATCATTGCGCGCCATGCCACAATAATCCCACATGATATGGCCCAACTCGCGATGAAACGAATCGACGGTGCGCTTGCCATTGATCGACAGGAGCCGGCGAGTACGCTCGTTGACTTCCGCTTCAACCTCAGCAAATGCCGTGTGGGCCGTTGTGACCTTGCTCGGGCCGAGATTAGCTAGGTAATCACCGATCGTATACGGCAGGACAAAATAGCCATCAGCAAGACCCTGCATCAGCGCGCTGGCACCCAGGCGATTGGCCCCGTGATCCGAGAAGTTCGCCTCGCCGATCACATACAAGCCGGGGATCGTGCTTTGGAGATTGTAGTCAACCCACAAACCACCCATGGTGTAGTGGATAGCGGGATAAATCCGCATTGGCACTTCGTAGGGATTCTCGCCAGTGATCCGCTCGTACATATCGAAGAGATTGCCATAGCGCTCGCGTACGACCTTTGCACCTAGCCGCTTGATCGCATCGGCAAAATCGAGATATACACCGAGGCCGCCAGGGCCAACACCACGGCCCTCGTCACACACTTCCTTCGCGTTGCGCGAAGCCACATCGCGCGGCACGAGATTACCGAAGCTGGGATACTTGCGCTCTAGATAGTAGTCACGCTCGGCCTCGGGGATCTGATCGGGGGAGCGGGCATCACCCTTGCGGACGGGTATCCAAATGCGCCCGTCGTTACGCAACGACTCGCTCATTAGCGTGAGCTTGGATTGGTGGTCACCGCTTACCGGGATACATGTGGGGTGGATCTGGGTATAACAGGGGTTGGCAAAGAACGCGCCACGCCGATGGGCACGCCACGAGGCGGTTACATTACAGCCTTTGGCATTGGTAGACAGGTAAAAGACATTCCCATAGCCGCCAGTTGCTAGGACAACTGCGTCACCGGCATGTGACTCAACCTTGCCGGTCACCATGTCACGGGTCACAATGCCTTGTGCCTTGCCGTCTATGACGACCACATCCAACATCTCGGTGCGGGGATACATCTTGACTGTCCCGAGGCCAATCTGGCGTTCTAGTGCCTGATAGGCACCCAGGAGCAACTGCTGGCCTGTTTGGCCGCGGGCATAAAAGGTGCGCGAGACTTGGGCGCCGCCGAAGGAGCGATTATCGAGCATGCCACCGTATTCGCGGGCAAAGGGGACGCCCTGAGCTACACACTGATCAATGATGTTGACGCTGATTTGTGATAAACGGTAGACATTTGATTCCCGGGAGCGAAAGTCACCGCCTTTAACTGTGTCATAAAAGAGGCGATAGATACTATCACCGTCATTCCGATAATTCTTCGCCGCGTTAATACCGCCCTGAGCAGCAATGCTATGCGCACGACGCGGGCTATCTTGGTAGCAAAAGCACTTAACGTTGTAGCCGAGCTCGGCCAGCGAGGCAGCAGCGGAGCCGCCAGCTAGACCCGATCCAACCATGATAATGGTGTATTTACGCTTGTTGGCGGGATTGACCAATTTCATGTTGAAGCGATGCGTATCCCAACGGGTCTCGATCGGTCCGACCGGGGCGTTTGCGTCGAGCGTCGTGCTTTGGAAATCTGCCGTACTACGACCAGTTTCGGTCTGTGGTCGGACAGAGGTGTCGATTGCCATGTCCTGAAATCTCCGTTTCTATCTAACCACACCGGCGAGGACGGCAAGGGGTATTGAGATGTTGCCAAGTACAACTGCGCCTGCGACAACTGCCGCCAGTGTATGTAAGGCACGAGTGGTACGGCTCGTATTAACTCCCAACGTCTGGAACATGCTCCATACGCCATGATATAAGTGGAAGCCCAAGGCGATCATGGCAGCTATATAAAAGATCGAGACATACCAGACCGAGAAACCACGCACAACATTCTGATAGACATCGCCCTCCTGATATTGACCAGGCGTGTAGCCAACCGCCCCGATAGTGAAATGCAGAATATGGTAAATGATGAACAGCAGAACAATGACACCACCCCAGCGCATCGTGCGTGAGGCATAGCTCACGGTCACTTTCTTTTGGGCATACCGCGTCGGACGACTGGTCTGGCTAAGACGGGTGAGCTGGATCGCAGCGACAATGTGCCAGCCTACGGCAACCAACAAAACAACTCTTGCCAGCCACAAGAACTGGGAGTTACCCAAGAAAGGTCCACCGAAGGTGCGTAGGCCAGCAGCATAGTCGTTGTAGTGTTGGGCACCGAGGTAAATCTTCAGGTTGCCGATCATGTGAAAGACGACGAAGCCGACCAAGATGAGACCGCTAACGGCCATCACGGCTTTCTTTCCAATAGTGGTGCGATACAACGTAAGTGCTGTCGCCATTAATATCCTCTCACAGCCGTACAAAACAAAAGGTCACGTAGGCGAAACGAACTTCGAGGCACGAATACTATCTTGCCATCTTTAAATTATAGCACTGTTGAGTTACAGGTCAGTTCGGGGTAATAGAAAACGACCACAAGCAAATTGCTTGTGGTCGTTTCTTAGTTGTCGCAGGTGCATAGACCTCATCTCCCAGAGGGTCATCCCCCCAGTACCCTTGGCGCTACGCCGTTGCACGACCCGGTTCGGGATGGGACGGGGTGGGTCCAGCGCGCTCAGTACACACCTGTGATTGCTGTCTGTCTT
>JBBRHB010000185.1:0-8566 GCA_038223355.1 Chloroflexales bacterium | reverse complement strand
ATCAGTGCCCGTTGCTACGGATCTGTGATTACGGGCGCAGGGTGATGGGCGACGGATAGCTCGTGCTGCCGGTAAATGAGTGGTGATCAATGTCTTGGAGAGTAGAACTATGGCACAGCTAAACGAACGCGATGTGGTTATTGTTTCAACGGCCCGAACGCCGATTGGTAAGTTTGGGGGGTCGCTGGCCGGGTTTACAGCGCCCGAGTTGGGCGGCTTTGCTATTCGGGCGGCAGTCGAGCGCGCCGGGATCGAGGCCGGGCTCATCGATGAGGCGATTATTGGTAATGTGATCAGCGCGGGGCTCGGACAGGCTCCGGCCCGACAGGCAGCGCTTAAGGCAGGGCTGCCGCCGACGGTCGGCGCGCTGACGATTAATAAAGTGTGTGGCTCGGGACTGAAGGCGGTGATGCTGGCGGCGGGCATGATCCGGGCGGGCGATGCCGAGGTAGTGGTAGCGGGTGGTATGGAGAATATGAGCGCCGCACCCTACCTGCTGCAAAAGGCGCGCTTTGGCTACCGGTTGGGGAACGCCGAGATGATAGATGCCGTGGTGCATGATGGGCTGTGGTGCGCGACGGAAAGCCAGCATATGGGACTGTCGGCAGAGTGGATCGCCCAGGAATACGGCGTGAGCCGTGAGGCGCAGGACGCATGGGCGGCGCGCTCTCACCAGAAGGCGCTGGCGGCGCAGAAGCGGGGCGCCTTCGCTGCGGAGATCGTGCCGGTCGAGCTGCAGGGTAAAAAAGGTCAGACGACGCTGTTTATGGCTGATGAGGCCATCAGGGCCGACACAAATCCCGAACAGCTTGCGGGCCTGCGTTTGGCCTTTAAGCCGGGAGGTGGGACGGTAACGGCGGGTAATGCGCCGGGGCTGACAGATGGTGCCGCTGCAGTGGTCGTGATGAGCATGGCGAAGGCGCGTGAGCTTGGCGCGACGCCCCTGGCCAGGATCGTAGGCTATGCGCAGGCTGCTGTTAAGCCGTTGGAGCTGTTTACCGCGCCCCCGTTTGCGATCCAGCGTTTGTTGGCGAAGACCTCTACCTCCCTCGATGACTATGATCTGTTCGAAATCAACGAGGCATTTGCGGCTCAACTGGTGGCGAACGGACAAAGTCTGGGGCTCGACTGGGACCGGCTAAATGTGAACGGTGGTGCAATCGCTTTGGGCCATCCAATCGGGGCATCGGGTACGCGCGTGCTTGTCACCTTGCTCAATGCCTTACGAGAGCAAGGCGGACGGCGCGGGTTGGCCGCACTTTGCTTGGGCGGTGGTGAGGCGGTGGCGTTAAGCATCGAGTTGGTGTAGAACGCGAGGATCGCGTCCGGGGACATCAGGACCGCTGCCTGACGTCCCCATCATTTTTAATGACTAGCTAGCCTCAAGTGCCCGGCGCACGCGTGGTAATGCAGCGTCGATCTGCTCTGGTGAGGCGGCACCAACCGACAGCCGCATCCAGCCACTCTCATCCTTAAGGCCAAACGCGCCGAAAGGAACGACGGCGAAACCGGCACGCTCCAGCAGATAGCGGCGAATATCTTCGTTCGAGCCTAGCGGCACCCCGTTCAGCGTTTTGCCTACGAGCTCGAAGCGCGCGGACAAATAAATGGCCCCTTGTGGTGGAATAGCATCGACTGGCAGGCCGGCATCTTGCATGGCCATTATGCCGGTGTAGAGGCTATCGAGGCGTTGCTGCACCCCCGGCAGCATGGTTCGGTGATAGGCCTGGATCGCGGTAGGATCATCGAGAAGCTGAGCGCTGCCGAGCTGCTCGGCCCGAGGTGCCCACGCGCCGATGTGACCAACCAGATCGCGCATACGCGCTGCAATATGTGGTGGTGCAACTGCCCAGCCGACACGAAGACCGGTAGCGGCAAAGGCTTTGGAGATACCGTCCACGAAAATTGTGTAGGCGGCCATAGCCGGGTTGATCTCGGGCGGCGTGTAGTGTCGCGTCGTGCCAAAGGTGAGCATCCAGTAGATGTGATCGTAGAGCAAAAACAGACTGCGCTCACGCGTCGTATCGCGCCTGCGGTTTTCTGCGAGGATCAGATCACAGATACAGCGCAGTTCGTCGGGACTGATCACCGTGCCGGTCGGGTTGAGCGGCGTATTAAGCGCGATCAAGCGAGCCTGCCGCATATGGGGTGCGAGTTGGGCGGCAGTGGGCAAGAAGCCATCCTCGGGTTTGGTTGGGACTTCGATCGCATGGGCTCCGATGAGGTGGGTGTAATGGTTGTTGTTCCACGACGGCACCGGATAAACAACGGTTTCGCCGGGATTTAACAGCGCGGCATACGTTGCATAAAGCGCCGGGCGTGCCCCACTGACAATCGTAACGCAGTCGACGGGATAGTGTAGCCCTAGCATCCGCTCATACAGCCCCACGACGGCACGGCGTAGCTCCGGCATGCCATCTGATGGCGGGTAGTTCGTTTGACCGGCTTGCAAAGCCCTGACGATTGCATCGCGCAGCGTCGCCGGAATAGGAAATTGCTGTGGATTGAAGTCGCCGACTGTTAAATTGCATACCTCCTGGCCGGCTGCGACCAGTGCTCGAATCTCGCCGGCGATCTTTAATATCTCCGAGCCGGTTAAGCCCAGCGCTGTATCCGAGAGACTACGCGCATCGGCCTGCGGGTCGGTGGTAAAGTAATGCGAGGTATCTATGGGCGCAGGGGCAGTCGTCATGACAGGCATCTCCACACGTGTGAACAACGCCGTAGAGTAGATCGGAGGGAATCGTGTGTCAAGCGCAGCAATAATTATGCCAACTGGAATAGACGATTTCGGGATCAGCAGTCAGGGCGACGCTGGAACCATGAGCCGCGGTCGTACGTGGTCACGGTAACAGTGGGGCTAGGCTCGAATCTTGGCGATCGCTTGCTCCAACTTAGCCTAGCGCGTGAAGTACTTCGCCATACACTCGATCATATTCGCTGTTCACCTATTTATGAAACCGCGCCCTGGGGTGTCCTAGACCAACCGCCGTTTCTGAATGCCGTATGTCAGGGCACGACCACACTTCAGCCAGACAGCTTGCTCAATCTGCTTAAGCAGACCGAGCAACAGCTTGGGCGCGTGGCCGCACGACGGTGGGGTCCGCGCGCCATCGACCTCGATCTCCTATTCTACGATGAGCTGCTGCTCAACACTCCGACGCTCACCGTGCCCCATCCCCGGCTCCACGAGCGGGCTTTTGTGTTGGTGCCCCTGGCCGACCTTGCCCCAACGCTTGTGCATCCACGCATGGGTGCAACTATTGCCGAATTGCGGGCTGGAGTGGACATAAGCGATGTCAAGCTTGCTGCGGTGCAATGGCCGGTCTAAAGAACGCCCTGTGCTATAATTAAGTAGCTTGCCCGAGCTTTTCAATGTTAGTTGCATTGTGCATAACAATGTAACTATGGTTCGAGGATTATGGCTCGCACCCTGCCTGATGTTGTAAAATGGGCGCCCGAACAGACGCGGCGCACGACTCGCTACTTGGCCGTCGCCGCGATTGTCGTGATGGTCTTGCTCGTTGGACTGTTCATTCTTAATCGTTTGCGCATTGCTAATCGCGCAGAAACCTTATCCCTCGTTCAATACCAACGCCAGTTGTCCCTTGCAGGCGAGTTACTGCGCGATATGGAAACGGGCCAGCGCGGCTTCTTGCTCACGGGCCAGGATACCTTTCTCGATCCTTACCGGCGAGCGCAGGGCCAGTTGCCGGCTTTATTCAATCAACTCCGCAGCCAGGCCGGGATGATTGGCCCGGATGGGCTGGCTCAGGTCAGCGGCTTTATTGAATCTGCAACGACCTGGGAGAATGAGGCAGCTAAGTCGCTTGACCTACGTCGTCAGGCCGGCGCTACACTGAACAACAATCAGGAAGCTGTTGCAAGCGGTAAAGCGCTCTTTGACGCACTCCGGGCGCGGCAGCAAACCCTTGATGACTATATTAGGGCGCAGGTCGACACTGTAAGCCAAGGCTATAGCGCTATCAATCCTTGGGTACTGATCCTGCTCGCGCTTGTTACGGTGATGATCGTCGGTACGGTCGCCTACTGCCAATCATTGGTACAACGGCTGGGACAGTTGGCGGCCTTTCTCCAGATCCGGCAAGATCGCGTTCAAGCCTATAACCGGGTCGTCACAGCACTGAACGGGCCCACTGAGTTACAACCATTGCTCCAAGCTGCGCTGCCAACGATTCTGGAAACCGTCGGTGCACAAGCCGGGGTGATGTATATGCTTGAGCAGGGTCTGTTGCGCCCGGCTATGTTCGTCGGTCTTAATCCAGATGAACTGCCGGCGCTGCGCCCGGGTGAAGGACTTCCCGGCATCGCAATTCAGCAAAACCGGTTGGTTGCCACCAATGACTTGCCCCTCGATACGCCGTACCGAATTAATGTTGGCGTTGGTGCCGCACCCCCGCGTAATGTTATTAGTCTGCCGCTGCGTTTTGGCAACCAATTATTGGGTGCCTTGACAGTTGCGAGCGTCAGCACGATCGGTGAAGAAGAAATACACCAACTGCGGCTAGCGACCTCGCAGCTAGCGACCGCGATCAGCAATGTACGCTCGTTCGAGGACTTGGCCGACCAGCGTGAGGAGTTACGGCGCAGCAATGCCGAGATCGCCAAGCGGCTGGAAGAAAACGAAACGCTGCAAGAGATGGGACGTGAACTGGCTAACCAGCGCGATCTGCAGCCCTTGTTGCAGTTGATCTGCCGCGAAGCGCGCCACTTGCTCCAGGCTGACTATACGGCCGTGGCAACCCAAATTGATCGGGACGGCGCCACCAAGTGGGTGGCGACGGATGGAACGCGGACGGCGGTGGCGACGACCACCGTTTTCCCCCCTGGGCAGGGCACGGCGGCACGAGTGATTGCTCAAAGTGGCCCTTTCATCCAAGGTCCGCTAACCACGCCGGAACTGCGAGCAGAGTTTGCTGTGCATGCCGCCGAAGAGATGGAACAATGTTTTGGCGTGCCCTTGTTCCACAAGGATCTGCCGGTTGGCGCCTTGATTGTGGCGTACCGGCGTCCACACGTGATCAGCGACGAAATGATTGAACTAGCGGCCTCATTAGCGGCCTATGGTTCAGTAGCGATTGACAATGCGCGCTTGCTGGAAGAGTTGAGCGATGAGCGCGATCTCGTTAGTGCCCGGGCGCAGGAATTGGAAGAAAAAAACCGCGAGGTCGAACGCGCCACACGCTTGAAGTCGGAGTTCGTAGCGAACATGTCGCATGAACTGCGCACGCCGCTCAATTCGATCCTCGCGCTGTCGCAAATTATGGGCGATGAGTTGGACGGGACACTTAACGCGGAACAACGCAAGCAGATCGAGATTATCGAGCGCAATGGGCAAAATCTGTTGCGCTTGATCAACGATATTCTTGACCTTAGCAAGATCGAGGCGGGTAAGCTTGACCTCATGCTCTCGACCTTCACCCTGCAGGATTTACTGGAAAATGTACGGACGGTGGTATGGCCGCTCGTCAGTGGGAAAGGACTGCAGCTCGTCCTTGACTCTGCACCTGAGTTGCCGCGCCTCATGACCGATGAGAACAAGCTCAAGCAAGTCTTATTGAACTTACTAAGTAACGCGGTGAAGTTCACCGAGCACGGGACGATTACCGTCGCTGTACGCCCTGGGCGCGAGATCGGTGGGGAGCAACAAACACTGCGTTCGCCGCAGTGGATTACCTTTGAGGTGAGTGATACCGGCATCGGCATCGCGCCTGAGAACTTACCGTCGATCTGGGAAGAGTTTGAGCAGGTCGATGGCTCACTATCACGGCGTTATCAAGGTACGGGGTTAGGCTTGACGATCGTGCGTCGGCTGGTCGGGCTGCTCGGGGGCCAAATCGTGGCCCGCAGTGTGCTGAATAACGGCTCAAACTTTATCTTCAGTATACCGGTGCAACTTGCAAGAGGCCCACAGGTCATCGAGGTCGAAGGCGCAGCGCCACTGGTCAGCCCAGAGATGCGATCGGCAGTGCGCTTGCACGAGCCCGGCAAGCCGGTCGTACTGCTCGTTGACGATGATCCCGAGGTGATCTACATCCTGGAGAAATACCTGCGTGACGATGGGTATGCAATCGAAGTGGCGCATAGCGCTGACGAGGCGATCAGCAAAGCACGCCTGTTGCATCCGTTCGCAATGACGTTGGATGTGATGCTGCCTGGTCGCGATGGGTGGGAAGTGATTCAAGCTTTAAAAGGCGATTCACAGACTGCGGATATCCCGATTATTATGCTGTCGATGCTCGATAACCGCCAGCTTGGCTATAGTCTCGGTGCCTCTGATTACCTAGTCAAGCCCGTCTCACGCAATGACTTGTTGCAACGCCTAGAGCGGCTGCGCAATGGTCATCCTTTGCAGAGCGTGTTGGTCGTTGATGATGATCCGATCCAACAACGTGTGATCAGTACAACACTCCGCGATGTAGGCATGACGGTAGTTACGTGTCCGAATGGACTTGAGGCGCTCCAGTGGCTCCAGGACCATACTCCTGACCTGATAACGCTGGATCTGATGATGCCGGGCATGGATGGATTTACGGTGTTGGAACAAATCAAGCATCGCGAGCCATTAGATGCAGTCCCGGTGTTAATCATTACCGCCAAAGAGATTACCTCCGAGGATCGGCGACGTTTGAACAGCCGGATCGCGGCAATTATTGCAAAAGGACCGAGCGAGCGGGAGGAATTGCTGCGCGAAGTCCATGCACGCTTAGAGCATCACCGCGTCAAACTTGTACGATCTGTCGAGGTGCCACATGAGTAAACCGATCCTGGTGGTGGAAGATAATCCCGACAATATGTATGTGCTCGATCATCTGCTAACCCGCAAAGGTTATACAGTCGTACAAGCGATCAACGGCGAAGAAGCGTTGGAGCAGATCGAAGCTACCAATCCGGTATTGGTACTGATGGATATGCAAATGCCCGGGTTGAACGGCTATGCCACGGTCGAGGCCCTGCGCCGGCAAGTGCGCTTTGCCGCTTTACCCGTCATTGCCGTCACGGCGAGCAGTATGCCGGGTGATCGCGAGCGAGCGTTACAAGCCGGCTGCACGGATTATATTGCCAAGCCGATCAACCCGCGCCTGTTCCTTCAACTCATCGCACAGTACCTGGAAGGAGCCAGTGGTGACAACCATCCTGATCGTTGACGACCAGCCTGATAATTTGTATGTCCTGGAGCGGCTGCTCAAAGGTCAAGGATATACGGTCATGCAGGCCTCAAACGGCGAAGACGCGCTTGAACTGGCACGTGGCGGCAAACCGGACTTGATGCTGCTCGACGTGATGATGCCGGGGATGGATGGCTTCGAGGTGGTACGCCGCTTGCGCGATAATTTCCTGACCCGTGCACTACCGGTGGTGCTGCTCACGGCCAACGCTCCCGACCAACGCCTTAAGATTCAGGGCTTAAACCTCGGGGCCGATGAGTATTTGACGCAGCCCATTAATAACAGTGAGCTCCTGGCGCGGGTCCGTAGCCTACTACGCTCGAAGCAAGCCCAAGACGAATTGCATATGGTGAATATGCGCTTGCAAGCGCTGTTGGATGTGGTCCAGGCTAGCAGTAGCACACTCGACCTAGCGGAAGTCGGCGAGCGCGTGATTCGGAGCGCTTTACGTGCGAGTGAAATGGATGCCGGTGGCATCTGGCTTCGTGATGGGGATGATCTCGTATCAGTAACGCAAATAGGCTACTCAGACACCTTGATTGCCGGTCGCCAGCGGATCACACCGGGAACGGGACGTTCCATGCTTGAGGTGATGCAAAGCTGTAAGCCGATTTTTGGTGCATCAACTACGTTATATGGGCCGGATGATACGTATGCTCAGGAGATTGTGAGCCTCATTATGCTGCCGCTCATGCAGCGTAATGAAGCACTTGGTGTGCTGCAACTTGGGGCGCGTACTGCCCGCACCTTTAATCAGGACGATATACAATTTTTACAGACGATCGGGAGTGCAGCGGCTTCGGCCGTGCAAAATGCACGGCTTTTTGCCGAAAGTGTCCACAGCCGGGAGCAGCTTGAGGCCGCGAACCAGGAGAAAGACGAGTTCATCTCGATCGTGTCGCATGAGCTTAAGAATCCGCTGGCCTCAATTAAAGGCTATGCCAGTTTGCTACAACGCCGTGCCCGTAAGGATGCCAATTTACAGCCGGCGGTCAAAGGGCTCGAAGTGATCGACCAGCAAGTGGCGCGTATGAGCTTGTTGCTGGACCAATTGCGTGATGTTTCTAATATTGGCATTAACCGCTTTTCGATCGAGGCGCAGGTCTTAGACCTAGCGGGTCTGGTTGAGCGTGTAGCCGGTGAGTTGCAGGCCACCACACTCGATCATGAGCTAATGCTGACCGTGCGTGATGCTCCTATGCTGGCAAACGTGGACGAGTTTCGCATCGGCCAAGTCTTGGGCAACTTGATCGGCAATGCGATCAAATATAGTGCGGCGGGCACAACGGTCGAGATTAGGGTTGAACGCACCACGCCGGAGGCGACGCCGGTCAAGCTTGAGCCGGGTGTGTGGGCGTGCATTGATGTGACCGATC
>JBBRHB010000184.1:0-8582 GCA_038223355.1 Chloroflexales bacterium | reverse complement strand
TTCGACGACGAGCGCAACATGGTTAGCAATTGTCCGTAATAGTGTATCTACTTCTTCAGCACTATCGTGCTGAAGACCCCACACATGCAACTCACCTAAACTCAGGCCGCCAGCAACGACCGGAACAGAAGAAACACTGGTTGCCTCGGTCTGCCCGGCGCGGGTCGTTGAAGATGGTCGTCCATCGTGTGCTACCAGCACAATTTCGATGCCCCGTGCAGCTAGCATCTTAAGGGCAGCAGCAGCAATCTGTGGCAAGATCACGCTATCGTCCACTGCGGCACTCACGTCTTGGCTGAGCTGGTAGAGAACGGTCATTTGTTCGGCGCGGCGGGTAGCAGCGAGGGCCAGCGCGCGTTCGCGCGCTGCCAGCGTGCCAGCAAGTAGTGATACGCTTAGAAAGATGAATAATTCGATAACGTCTTGCTGTCGAGCAACAATAAGCGTATACAGTGGAGGCACGAAAAAGAAGTTATACGCAAGAAAAGATGCGAAGGAGCACAAAATAGCGGCACGTCGGCCAAACTGAATCGCCACCACCAGTACAAGTGGGACATAGCATAAGACGAGCGTACCGACAGCTAAAAATGGCTGGAGAAGTAGCAAGGCAACCGTGAGGACAGCAACACTGCCAGCCGCAACCCCAAACCGCCATAATCCATGTCGTAACATACTACTGCTAGATCGCCTCTATCTAGACTATGCAGGGCGCACACACCATTGCTAGCACATGCGCCGAGGGCATGGCTTTCTCCAAGCCTAGGGGTATTAGATGCACTAGAAGTCTATCGTACCATCCGGCTCTAGGAGATAATGGACATCGGTCACCACGACGTTATGCATGCGCTGGAGGGTGAACTTAAAGAGCGGACCAGTGTTTTGGTGAAGCAACTGCGTCCACCACGAGGTCGTTACGAGTTGACCCAGCACCACATTAATAAAGACATTGGGATTCTCGGCCTGGAAGTGCTTGATCAATTGCTGCACCGGACCGACCAGATTACGATACGGCGACTCAATGATCGTAAGTTCACCGTTGTGGCCACTAACACGATGGCCAATAAATTGATTCCAACGCTCACGCGTACGCTCAGCCTTCGCAGAGTCAGCACCAATGTGAACTGCAATCCATGGACGCCCGAGTGACTCGGCGAATCTTACCTGCTGTAGCGTTCCCCGGTGGACGTTATCAACGAGTAGAATAGTTTCAATGCTGTGGCCACGCAGATCGGGATTACAGATCTTTTCGAGACTTAAAGCACGGGCGGTATCGCGGTAATGCTTATGAATGCGGAAGAAGAGCCAGACGAGGGACGGAATCAGCAACACCGTGACCCAGGCTCCTTCGGCGAACTTGGAAAAGGCAAAGACCAACGTTACAATCAACGAGAGGAGCGCACCCAGACCATTAACTGTACCTTTGGCCCACCACCAACGATCTGGCCGCAAGACGGTGCCCTTGCTTTGTACCTCTTGATCGGGACGAAGGCGCGATACTTTGCGCCAGCGAATGACCATCCCAAGCTGCGATAGCGTAAAGCTTAGAAATACGCCAATTGCATATAATGGAATCAAGCGCGATACATCGCCATTGAACAAGAGAATGAGCAGCGAAGCCAGGATCGCCAGGGCCAGAATACCCCAAGAGAAAACCAGCCGCGACCCCTTATTGGTTAACTGCCGAGGCAAGAAGCCATCGCCTGCTTGCAGCGCGCTCAGACGCGGAAAATCGGCAAAAGACGTATTAGCAGCCATGATGAGCACGGCGGTGGTAGCGGCGGCCATCGCGAAGTAGAGGGGGCCGCGGCCAAATATTGTACGTGCCAGCTGCGAGATCACGGTCTCGTCAGCAGGCAGCGCTTGAATACGGTGAGCCAGGACCGTGATGCCGATAAAGGTGACACCCAAAATGCCACTCATGAAGGCCATCGTGGTGGCAGCATTGCGGCTCTTGGGCTCTTTAAAGGCCGGTATGCCGTTCGAAATGGCCTCTACACCAGTTAAGGCCGTACAGCCACTTGAAAAAGCACGTAACAAGAGCAGGATCGTAAGCGAACTGGTGATCGGGATAACATTCGTCCGCACATCCGTGACCGTGCCAAGCGAACCCTGCGTGAGTTGCCAGAAGCCCGTCAGTAACAATAAGCCCGTCATACCTAGGAAAAAATAGGTGGGGCCGGCAAAAGCAGCACCCGATTCCTTGACACCTCGCAAGTTAACGACGGTCATTAGCCAGATCAGAGCAAGACAAATTTCGACACGAAAAGGCGTCAGGGCCGGGAACGCCGAGGTAATCTGCGCGACGCCCGCAGCGATACTGACCGATACGGTCAAGATATAGTCGGTCAGGAGCGCTGCACCTGCGACCTGAGCAGGGCTTTCACCCAGATTATCGCGGGCGACAATATAGGCACCACCACCACTCGGGTACGCAAAGATCGTCTGGCGGTAACTCAACGTCAAAACGATAAGCAAACCGACAATGATGATCGAGATGGGGATCGACAATGAAAAGGCAGCTAGGCCAACCGCGCCGGCGAGCGCCAAGACACGCAAGATTTCTTCGGTCGCATAGGCAACGGACGACAGTGCGTCTGAGGCAAACACCGGCAAGGCAACGAATTTACGAATCGTTTGATGAGCGGCAGCTGCCGAATCAAGCGGTCGTCCAACGAGTAATTCACGAAGAGGATGCCGTTCCGGGTCAGCTACTGTTTGACGTTCTTCAGGTGTGACGCCCACACATATTCTCCTACAAACAGCACAACAGGGGGCCTAGAAGCCCCCTCACTGCACAGCTTAGTGTACCACGCCTATCAACCATATTCGGAGCAATCAACAGCCACCACGTTGCAAGGGTTGCGCCACCACTAACTGCTGAAGTTAACGCCGAACCAGCCGAGGATCGTAATGATGATTAATGTGAGGGAGAGCAGACTAACAACCACGGCAATGCTCCAGGCGAAGCCCTTGTAGAGGCCGCCGGTGACATATTGGCCCATTAGTTCACGATTATTGACCAAGCTCAAAATGGCGAAGAGTTCGATGGGGAGCAGCAAGCCGTTTAACACCTGGACACCGAGGAGAACGGGGATAATTGGCAGGTTGGGCAGCAACGCAACAAGCGCCCCAAGGGCCGTGAAGACCGTAAACAGACCAAGAAAGATCGGGGCCTCACGCCACGAGCGTGAAACGCCCCGCTCAAAGCCTAGGGCTTCACTCAGAACATACGTTGTAGACAAAGGCAGTACACCTGCCGCAAGCAAGGAGGCACCAAGTAGTCCAACGCCGAATAAGGCCTGGGCATACTGGCCGGCAATCGGCTGTAAGGCTTGGGCTGCATCGGCTGCTGTATTGATGGCGATACCGCGCGGAAATAGTGTCGCGGCGGTCGCAATGATGATAAAGCCCGAGATTAGGTCTGAAAAGAGTGCACCGGCTATAACATCAAAGCGTGTGTAGCGCAGTTCATCCGCCGTCACGCCGCGCTCAATTACCGACGATTGGATATAGAGTTGCATATAGGGGGTTATGGTCGTCCCGATCAAGGCGATGAGTAGCTCGATGTAACTGGGCGTCCAGCGGACGGTAGGAATAACCGTTCCTCTGAGAGCAGCATGCCAGTCGGGATGCGCCAGAAAGGCTGCGCCAACATAGGCAAAGAAGACGAGCGTAAGTGCCAGAAAAATCTTTTCGACCCGACCATACGAACCGCGCGTAATTAAAAGCCAAACGAGTACAGCTGCCACTGGCACTGCGATAAAGCGACTAATGCCGAAGAGTTCGGCGGCTGCAGCAATGCCAAGAAACTCCGACACGATCAAGCCGAGATTAGCGATCACGACCGACATGAGAATGAAGGCGGTCATGCGGAGGGAAAAGTTTTCGCGCACCAGATCAGAGAAGCCCTTGCCGGTTATAGCACCGAGCCGTGCACATAGCTCCTGAACAACGATCAGGCAGACGGTGATCACGACCATAACCCACAGGAAGAGATAGCCATAGCTGGCACCGGCGGAGGCGTACGTAGCAATGCCACCGGCGTCATTTCCGGCATTGGCAGCGATGATCCCCGGTCCCAGCGCCAGCAGGTAGGGCCAGAGCCGACGCCCGAGACCCCGTCTTTTCTGAGAAAGCGAGCGGGAGGCAACGGCAACGGCCGGTGCGACGGTCGATTCGTCCTTAATTGCCATGCTTACTCCTTCCTTTATACCGCTTAACCGAAGGAGCGGCTACCACGTCGCTGCCAAATGTCGGGCAAAAGTACGGCCAGGGCATCGTCAACAGTTACGATGCCAATTAAGTGCTCAGCGTCGTCCAAAACCGGAATGGCGAGCAAATTATACTCTGCCAGCACACGAGCTGCACTCACCGCACGATCATCAGGGTGAACCGTCGGGACGTCGGGATCCATGACATCAGCAATCGGCGTTGTTGCGCTGGCGAGGATTAAGTTACGCAAGCGCACGCTCCCTAGGAGGGTCTGCGGATCATCTGTCGCCGTAACATAGACCGATAGCAATGGGTCTGGTACCTCAGCTAATGATTGAATGAGGCGAACAGCTTCGCCGACCAGGGTACCGAACGGTACCTGTACAAAATCGGGAGTCATAATCCGGCCAACGCTATCTTCGTCATAGGCCAAGAGTGCTTGAACATCGGCGGCGTCCTCGGGCTCCATCTTGTCTAAGAGCTGCGCCGCCACCGTATCATCCAAATCTTCTAGCGCATCGGCGGCAGCACCCGGCTCCATCTCTTCCAAGATATCTGCCGCTCGCTCCTGAGTCATGCCCTCGAGTAAATCGGCCACGCGCGCATCGCTCACCTCCTCCAGTGTCTCGGCTGCCGTTTCATCGTCCAAAGCAGCAACGATTTCGGCGCTTTCACGGAAGGAAAGGCTATCTACGATGCGCGCAAGATCGACCGGATTAAGCTCACTCAGGCGGTCATACGAGACTTTCAACTGGACCGGAGCAGCACTCGCCAAATACTGAACCTCAGACCATTCGATGATTTGCCGGCCCATAACGCGATCGGCGAAACGCTCGGGACCAAGTCGCCGGAGCAGCGCTTGCGGGCTCACGTCCACACCGACCACATGGTAACCAGTGCCAATGAGCGCGAGCTGTACGTCGTTAACCCGCACGATACGGCGTCCCGTTATGTCAATTATTTGATGATCTAGCACGTCTTTGGCGAGCATCACCTCGTCGTTGCGGCGGCGAAACGGGGTCATATCGACGATCGATGAGTTTAGCCGCAACACGCCAGATAACGATGCCAGATGGCTGGCCGGCACAAAAACACGGCGACGGCGATCACGCACGACCATGCCCGTGACAACAGGATATGTCTCACCTTCGATGCACACGATTAGGTCATCGAGCTTACCGATTGCCTCGCCCGTTTTGCCTTGCACGGGATGATCAAGCAATTGTGCCAGGAACAGCATCTCCTACCTCCTGAGTCGTCACATCCCGTATACCGTCGAGAGCGCCGGACAGACGTCACTATTGTACGGTAGGTTGCAAGGAAGCTGCGCATCACATATCTTTAGGTAGGTGCATGCGGTGACGGCCGTGTGCAACACAGCAGCGCTTATGATAAGGTAGAACACATGACGATGGCACCATCCCGAGAACCATTGCGCGTGGGAGTAATCGGACTAGGGGTCGGCCTAGCCCATCTGAAGGCCTATGCCAGCATGCCCGATGTGCAGATCATGGGGCTGGCCGGCATCGAAGATGACAGGCGGGCGATACTTGGCAGTCAATACAATATTCCCTACCTCCATCGTAGCTATGAGGAACTGCTGGCGCATGACGATATTGAGGCGGTCAGTATTGCCGTGCCCAATGCGCTCCACGCGCCGATCTCGCTGGCCGCCCTTAAGTCTGGCAAACACGTCCTGTGCGAAAAGCCACTGGCCCGTACGGGCGCGGAAGCCGAGCAGATCGTCCAAGCAGCAGTCGAGGCGAAGCGGGTCTTACAAACCGTTTTCAATCACCGGCGACGTGGCGATGTCGAGGTATTGAAGCGCTATGTGGACGCGGGGGGCCTCGGCCGACTGTACCATGCTAAGGCCAGCTGGATGCGGCGACGTGGTATTCCTAGTCTGGGTAGCTGGTTCACAAATAAAGAACTGGCGGGTGGAGGGCCGCTGATTGATCTGGGCGTTCATATGCTCGACATGGCACTTTACTTATTGGGTGAACCAACGGCGCTTGCGGTAAGCGCTGCCACCTACGCAGAACTCGGGCCACGTGGACGTGGGGCGGAAAATGCGGGGAAGCAACAGGTCGGCAGCACGTATGAGGTCGAGGATCTAGCGACGGCGTTTATACGACTTGAAGGCGGTGGCACGCTGCTGTTGGAATCAAGTTGGGCGACACATGGCAGTGCCGGTGACGATTATGGTGTAACACTCTACGGAACCGAAGGCGGCGGCGAGATTAAGGTGAAGAATTATAGTTGGGAAGACACATTGCGCATTTACACTGATGTGGCAGACGTACCGGCCGAGATTCGCCCAAAGGTGACGAAGGTCGACGGTCACCTAGCAGTCGTGCGCGATTTTGTCCAAACGATTCAGGCCGGAAATTGGTCCGCGCATATCGGAACTGAAGGACTCAAGCGGGCACGAATCATTGATGCTTGTTATCAATCGGCGCAGGAAGGGCGAGAGGTTGTGCTTACCACGACGGTATAGCCTAAGGAACACTATAGTAGTTCATAGAGGAGCGAAACATGACAACGGATGTACGTGTGACGGTTTGGAATGAATACCGGCATGAACTGAGCGACGAAAAGGTCCGCGCGGTTTATCCCGAGGGCATCCATACGACGATTGCAAAAGGGCTCCAAAGTGCCGGACTCACCGTACGAACGGCGACACTTGACGAGCCAGAACACGGTCTGTCGCAGGAGGTGCTCGATACAACAGATGTCTTGGTTTGGTGGGGTCACATGGCCCATAACGCCGTTAGCGATGAGATCGTTGCCCGGGTCTACGCCCGAGTATTGGCGGGAATGGGCCTCGTTGTCCTGCATTCCGGCCATTTTTCTAAAATCTTCAAGCGCCTCATGGGCACAAGCTGTGACCTTAAGTGGCGTGAGGGCGGTGACCGCGAACGATTATGGGTAGTGGCACCGGGACATCCGATCGCCGCGGGTCTGGGCGAGTACATCCAACTGGAAGAAGAAGAGATGTATGGTGAACACTTCGATATCCCGGCGCCAGAGACATTGGTGTTCGTCAGTTGGTTTACCGGAGGGGAAGTCTTCCGGAGTGGCTGCTGTTATACGCGTGGCGCTGGGAAAATCTTTTATTTTCGCCCGGGTCACGAGACACTGCCAACGTATCATCACCCGGATGTGCAGCGGGTGATCGCGAACGCCGCACGGTGGGCTGCCCCGACGCCGGGAGCGCAGCGCATCTTTGGCAACCGCCCGCCTTTAGAAACGAGCGGTGCTGCCAGCCCAACCAAGTAGCGACCGTACGACGCTTAACTTATCAGGCGGGCGATGGCAAAAGCAATTGCTGCAGCCAGCCCGCCGACCGTAATAGTTTGCAGCGCCCCGCGTAGGGGATTAATACCGGTAAAGTGTCCTTTTACATAGCCGAAGATGAAAAGAGCTATGAGCGTCATGACCACCGATACATAGAGCGCAGTGCGAGCCTGGGCCAGCAGGATGTAGGGGGCCAAGGGAATCAAGCCACCCACGATGTATGAGCCGGCAATGGTTAGGGCGCTAGTGCGGGCGCGGCTTGCTTCCGGTTTATCGAGGCCTAACTCAAAGCGCATCATAAAGTCGACCCACGCGTCAGGATTCCGGCGCATTGCATCGACAATCGGTGCTGTCTGCTCCGCGCTGAGCCCATAGGCACGAAAGACCTCTGAGACTTCCTCAGCCTCGCGATTGGGGACTGTGCGCACCTCCTCGCGCTCACGCTCCATCTCCGACCCGTAATGCTCGGCATCAGTGCGCGCAGCTAGGTACCCACCCAAGCCCATCGCAATTGAACCGGCAGCTATTTCGGCTAATCCCGCCGTTACAACGATTGCCGATGAGGCAATGGCTCCAGATAGCCCGGCGGCCAAGGCGAACGGCACTGTTAAGCCATCGGACATCCCAATGACAATGTCGCGCACGGTCTCGGTTGCCGTAAAATGACGTTCGATATGTGGTGTCGCTGGCATCCTCGTAATACTCCTTCGCACTTGCTAGCATCATAGCAGCCGAGCGTTGTCCGTGCGATTCCTTTCATGCTGCCTTCATCTTGCTCGCCTACGATGGCCAAGGTAGGATTAACCCCAACGGAAGGCCGAGGTGCGGGAGCACATGATGCGTATCCTGTTAGTCGAAGACGAGCATAAGTTGGCGGGCCTGATCAGGCGTGGTCTGGAAGAGCACGGTTATGCCGTGGATATCGGCTATGATGGCGAGGAAGGGCTGCACCTGGCGCGCGTCACACCGTATGATGTGATTATTCTGGATGTGATGCTGCCGAAAGTGGACGGATATACGGTCTGTCGGACGCTGCGCTCAGAGCAGCGCACCACACCGATCTTAATGCTAAC
>JBBRHB010000183.1:0-8588 GCA_038223355.1 Chloroflexales bacterium | reverse complement strand
CTCGGCCATGATCCCGGCATCTTTATGCGCTCCATGGCTACGCGCGGCCAACTCGGCGGTGTCGCACGAGCCACAGGCGATGTCGTGAACGTGCTTGACGCAGCCGGCTTCAGCACAATCATCATCGAGACTGTCGGTGCCGGGCAAGCCGAGGTCGAGATCGCGCGCCAGGCGCAAACCACGGTAGTCGTCGAGGTGCCCGGCCTGGGCGATGATGTACAGGCCATCAAGGCCGGCATTCTGGAAATCGCCGACATCTTTGTCGTTAATAAAGCCGACCGTGAGGAAGCCGGTAAGACCGAGCGCCAGTTACAAACGATGCTGCAGCTCGGCCATACGCATGACCCCGCATGGAGCCCTCCCATTCTACCGACCGTGGCGACGAGCGGCAAGGGCGTCCCCGCACTGGTTGACGCGCTTGACCGCCATCGTAGTTGGTTAAGCGAAAGTGGCAGGTTGGATACGCGCGAACGAGACCGTGTGCGGCGCGAACTGTTCCAGTTGGTCGACTATTTGATAAGCGAGCGGATCGATCAACGAGTACCTGCGGACGAGCAAACCGCGCTCCTTGACCGCATTCGGACCCGCCGTATCGATCCATACACTGCCGCCATCGAACTACTGGATCGGGCACTCGCTGTCACGACCGAATGACGACACATCTTTCGTTTTATGTTTGTATCGAAGGAGATCAGCATGAAAGCTTACGGACCGGCAAAAATTCACAACATTGGCTTGTTTGGACATGGGGGCAGTGGTAAAACATCGCTACTGGAAGCCTTGCTCCATACCGCGCATGCCACTGCCCGGCTCGGACGCGTTGAAGACGGGACCACCATCTCGGACTATGATCCCGACGAACAGAAACGGCGTATGTCAGTCAACCTTGCGGTGGCACCCCTGGAGTGGAAAGACAACAAATACACCTTGATCGATGTACCGGGCTTCGCCGATTATGCCTCGGAGGTTGCGGCGACGATGCGGGTGATCGATGGCGCGGTCATCGTGGTCGACGCAGCCGCCGGTATCGAAGTTGGCACAGAAGTGGTCTGGCAGGCTGCACGTGAGGCCAGCGTGCCCTGCCTTATTTTCGTCAACAAGCAAGACCGCGAACACGCCAACTTCCAACGTGTGGTGCAGGAGGCCCAGGCGATCCTAGATCCGGCCGTAATCCCGATGCAGCTACCGATCGGCGCGGAGAAATCGTTCAAAGGAATTGTGTCGCTGCGCAAGCATCGCGCCTGGCTGATCGACGGCAGGCACGACGGCTCGTATGTTGAAACCGAGGTACCGCCAGAGCTAGAAGCCGACTTTGCGACTCACCGGGATGCCCTGATCGACAAAATTGCCGTCACAACCGACGACTTGATCGAAAAATACCTTGAGGGTGGTGCCGATGCGTTAAACGCCGACGAACTGAAGCAAGGATTACGTGCAGGCATTGCCATGCACACTATCGTGCCGGTCTTCGTCGGCTCCGCGACCGCGATGGCCGGGCTAGCACAATTGCTTGACGGTATTGTTGACAGCTTCCCCTCCACAGCCCGCAAAACCGAGCCCGCCACGGATCTGCTCACGGGCAAAGAGCGCATCCTCAAGCCCGAGCCGGGTGAGCCCCTGGCCTGTCTGGTCTTCAAAACCTTAGCCGATGCGTATGTCGGCAAAATCAGCTATGTACGTGTGTTTTCAGGCGAATTACGCAGTAACTCATCGATCTATAACAGTCGTACACGGAAAGACGAGCGGATCGGCCAACTTTACTCGGTGCGTGGCAAGGAACAAACGCCGGTCAACGTCGTGGGTCCCGGCGACATTTGTGCGATTACCAAGCTGACCGAAACCATCAGTGGCGATACGTTGTGTGACCATGATCGTCCACTCCAACTGCGCGGCATCGCGTATCCCAAGCCCGCGTTTACAGGCACAATCAAACCGCATAGCAAGCACGACCTTGACAAGCTCGGCACCGCGCTTCACCGCGTCATGGAAGAAGATCCCGCCCTGCAAATGAGCCGCGATCCGGTGAGCGGCGAAACACTGTTAGCCGGTCTAGGCGAGTCGCATCTCCAAACCATTGCCGACCGCATGAAACGTAAATTCGATGTGGCGGTTGATATTGATGTGCCACACGTTGCCTATCGTGAATCGCTACGCACGAAAGGCGAGGCTTTATATCGCCATAAAAAACAGACCGGCGGTGCCGGCCAATTTGCCGAGGTCGCTCTGCGCGTCGAGCCGCTCCCGCCCGATCCTAACCGCGAAGACCCGCTCGAATTTGTATGGGCGATTGTCGGTGGGGTCATCAGCAAGGGTTTTCTGCCGGCGGTCGAAAAAGGTGTTCGCGAGGCCATGCACGAGGGCGTTATCTCGGGTAATCCGGTCATGGATGTGCGCGTGACGGTCTTTGACGGCAAAGAACACCCCGTCGACTCCAAGGAAGTTGCCTTCAAGTCGGCCGGCATGCATGCCTTCCGCGAAGCCGCCGCGCATGCTCAACCGGCCGTACTCGAGCCAATTTACCGCCTGACGATTAATGTACCCGATCAGTACACCGGCGACGTAATGAGCGATCTTTCGACCCGCCGCGGGCGAATCATCGGCGTTGAGGCAGTCGGCAAGCGCGCGACGGTGACGGCGCACGCACCGTTAGCCGAAGTGCAACGCTACGCCACCGATCTGCGCTCTATCACCCAGGGCCGGGGCCACTTCACGATGGAGTTCGACCATTATGAGGACGTGCCGCCTCATATTGCCGAAGAAATCAAGCAGCAGGCGCAGGAGCGTCACGCGGCGACAGCCTAACACAGCCTAGGTAGCAGATGCTTGTGCTATACAAATCGACCGGCTGCCAATGCAGCCGGTCATGAGTTGAGCATGCCCGAACGTATCTTAGGCGCGAGCTTTGGTTTCAATCTCGATCCGCTCGAGCTTGTCGCCAGGGGTCCGGTCACGTCCGGGGTCGCGCTCACGAATTTTCATGAGATTCTCTTCACCCTCAACCACTTCGCCGAAAATAGCGTGCTTGTTATCGAGGTGAGGCGTCGGGCCGTGCGTGATAAAGAACTGCGAACCGCCGGTATGTGGGCCGGCGTTGGCCATCGATAAGATGCCACGTTTGGTATGACGCAGTTTAGGATGGAACTCGTCCTTAATCACATAGCCGGGACCGCCCATGCCGGTGCCGGTCGGATCGCCCCCCTGCACCATAAAGTTCTTGATCACCCGATGAAACATCGTGTCGTTATAAAAGCCCTGCTTGGCAAGAAATACAAAGTTATTGACGGTGATCGGTGCCTCCGCGGCGAACAGCTTCGCTTTAATCGGGCCACGATCTGTGTAGATGGTCGCATAATAGTCTGTGTTTGGCTCGAGAGCCATTTCCGGCGCTTTGGTAAACTGTTGGGCCATGTTGTTAAGCCTCCTTCTTACTGCTGCGACGACCGCCGCTGATGTTTTCGCTGCCCCGAATCGCGTCCTTCAAGCTATTGCTGGCCGAGAAACCGGGGGTCCGCGTTGCGCCGATAGCCATCGGTGCTTTGGTCTGTGGATTAACGCCCTGGCGGGCCTGCCGGCTGCGTACTTCAAATGTGCCGAAGCCCGTCAACACGACGCGTCCCCCGTTCTGAAGTTGTTCGGTGACTAATCGGAGTGCCTCATCGATCACACGCCGCGCTTCTTTCTTCGATATATGAGCTCGCTCGGCAACTTCAGCAATAAACTCGGTTTTCTGCATCTACCTTGCCCCTTTCTGTGCACTGCATGGTAGCTGCTGGAATTATAGCAAAGGATGGGCCGCGCGCCTTTTCATAGCATATCAATGTACAAAAGCGGCTGGTGGGGCAGTTATGCATATGACGCTGTGTCATGCACGCGGCCCCGCCACCGCCAAGACGGCATCCACGATCTGTTCAAGGACCTCGTCCAAAGTATTCGGCGAAGGCAAGATCTGGGTCACGAGCTTGTAATATAGCAACGGTCCCACAAGCAAACTGCAGATGAAGACAGGGTCTTGGTTCTGGCGGAGTTCGCCACGCGCGTGCGCCTGCTCCATGAACTGCGTGACGAAGTGCAGACGCGGCGCGAACACGCGCTCATACATGACCTGAGCAAATTCAGGACGAGCTTTGGCTTCGCCAACCAAGCGGAAGATCAGCCGTTCGTGTAGGGGATGCGTTTCCAGTAAATCTAGCAGCTCTTTGAGAAATGTGAGCAAATCTTGGCGCATATCACCCGTATCGATAAGCTTTACGTGCCCATGTAACTCATTCAGTGCATCAAGAATCAGCGCCTCTTTCGTCGGCCAGCGCCGGTAGATGGTGGTCTTGCCGACGCCGGCACGCGTGGCAATCGCTTCGATGTGCGTGCCCTGGATGCCTTCCTCCGCTACCAGCTCGAGTGTTGCGTCAAGAATGGCCTGTTGCGAACTGGCACTACGCGGACGACCCACCCCTTTACGTTGTTGCTGCTCGTCTACGGTCATCTTATTGCCCTGCGAAATGGACATCGGCCGGCATGCCGGCCTTGAGTTTGCCGCCGGTTGGAGCTAGATCCAGCTTAACGGCATACACAGTCAACTGGCGGCTGTCCTTCGTCTGAACGTTCCTTGGCGTGAACTCGGCCTGGGCCGCAATGTAACTGACGCGCCCATCGAAGCTTTGCCCGGGGAAGGAATCGACCGTCACTGGGTACGTTTGTCCCACGGTAATGTGTCCATATTGATTCTCCGGCACATAGATTTTGAGTGTTAGTCGATCCATCGGTGCAACGACCATCACGGTACTGCCAGGTGCGGCGATCTCGCCAGGCTCAACGAGGCGCTCAAGCACAACGCCATCGATGGGCGAGGCGATTGTCTCGTTCATGAGGCTTGTTTCTGAGTAGATGCGCACGAGGGTCTCGTCCTTATGGATCGAATCGCCCTCGTTAACATAGACAAACTTTATGCGCCCACCGGCCTGTGTCGCGAGGTTGGTCTCGGTGACCTCAATGGTCCCCGACAAAATAGACGTGCTATTCGTTGCCGCAGCGCTCTGCCGGTAGTAGAGTAAGCCGCCCACGGCCACGATGATCACGATAACGATAGGAATGATTATCTTTGAGCGCATTGCTGCTCCTTGCTGTTGCCCATACATCCAATGTTAGCCACCAGGCGCCTTTACCGACGAGATAAAAACATCCTCCAACGTCGGGGCGATCCATTCAATCGAACGAACATCCACACCCTCAGCGTTGAGCAGTGCGCGGATGCCATCGCGATATGTTTGGGCGCTCGGCACGACTGCATGAATCTGAGCGCCGTAGAGGGCGACCTCGTCGAGGGGAAGTGCTCCTCGCTCCTGGGCCGCTTTCAGCGTTCGCATCGCCCCATCGGGGTTAGAAGTAACAATCTCCAGCACATCACCCCGCATCTGCGTCTGCTTGAGACGGCCCGGCGTATCAATCGCCACCAAGCGCCCCTGGCTGATGAAGCCAATCCGTTGGCATAATTCCGCTTCGTCCATATAATGGGTCGTCACCAGCACGGTTACGCCTGCTTTTGCCATGTCATAAATCAGCGTCCAAAAATCACGGCGGCTGATCGGATCGACGCCGGCAGTGGGCTCGTCCAAAAAGACCACCTTAGGCCGGTGAACGATCGCACAACCCAACGCCAAGCGTTGTTTCCAACCGCCTGACAGATTGCTCGTTAACACATTTTTGCGTCCCTCGAGGCCGGCCATCTGTAGGATCTCGGTCTGGCGCGTACGCAGTTCAGCCGACGATAGACCATACACTTTGCCGTAAAAGCGAATGTTTTCCACGGCCGTCAGGTCGTTGTAGAGCGTAAACAACTGCGACATATAGCCAACGACGGCGTGCATTGCCTTGGTCTGGGTCGCAGAGTTAAGGCCAAGTACATGGGTACTGCCAGAGGTCGGATGGAGCAACCCCAGCAGGATGCGGATGGTTGTCGTCTTGCCGGCCCCATTGGGTCCCAGCCAGCCAAAGACCTCTCCCGCATTCACGCTAAAGCTCACATTGTCCACGGCCACAAAGTCACCAAATTTTTTCGTTAGCGCTTGGACGACGATAGGGTGCTCATCAATCATACTACTGCTCCCGTCGCTGGCGGCGTCTGAGCGAGACCCCTTTGCCGCCGGACCAGGCTAATAAACGCTTCTTCCATCCGTACTTCGATCTCGCGCAAGTCGTCGTGAGCAAGCCCCTCGGCCGCCAGCGCCGCTTCGATCTGCGCAGTGCGCTGGGGCACATCATCCACGAATAGGTGCAGCTTTTCGCCATATGTTTGCACCTCTAAAACGCCCTTCATGCCGGTCACACGCTGCTGGGCCGGACCGAAAAGCGCCGGCGTGAACTCGATCAGGTGGCCCGGCAGCAGCCCTTTAATCTGCGCCGGCGTGCCACTCGCGATCAGCTTGCCGGCGTAAATCAAGCCGATGTGGGTACAACGTTCGGCCTCGTCCATGTAGGGCGTACAAACAAAGATCGTCAGTCCGCGTTCTGCCCGCAAGTTGCCCAGCAAATTCCAGAACTCCCGGCGGCTGACCGGATCGACGCCCAACGTTGGCTCATCCAGCATGACCACCTGCGGCGAATGAACGAGACTGCAGGCCAGGGCCAATTTTTTTTTCATCCCCCCGGACAACCGGCCGGCCAGACGCTGGGTAAACTCACTCAGCCCGGCGAACGCCAAGAGTTCCGGGATGCGCTGTTTTTGCTCTGCCCGGCTGACACTTTGAATTCCCGCAAAAAACTGCATATTCTCCATGACCGTCAGATCGGCGGGCAAGACATTCTGCTGGGCAATATAGCCCACGCGCTCGCGAATGGCATAGGTGTCACGCATCGAGTCAAAGCCTAGAATACTGCTCTCGCCGGCGGTCCGCGTCAGTAATCCCAGAATGACGCGGGTGGTTGTGCTTTTCCCGGCTCCATCTGGACCAATCAGACCATAGGTCTCACCGGGCGCGACCTGCAGCGATACGTCTTCTACTGCTGTTATCACTCCTCGGCGGCTCTTGAATTGTTTCGTCAGCCCGTTGGCCGCGATTGCCCAGTCGCTCATCACAAGCCCCTCTTCGATCTGCTTTCCGTTAATCCAACCGCTTCTTGAGATTACGAGCAGTGACCAGGAGCACGATTAACGCGTAAATTGCTAATGCCAGGGCGTCCCGCCACACAAAGCTTAAGCCGACGCCTTTAGCGAAGATGCCACGCGAGATACGGATAAAATACGTCATCGGCAGAAGGTCGCCAATAAACTGGGGAATGAGCGGCATGGACCGGCGTGGGTAAATCATGCCCCCTAATAGCAGGCCAAACATCATGAGCGGCAGGGTCATTTGCAGCGCCTGCTTTTGTGTCTTCGCCCGGTTAGACATAAGGAGACCGAGCGCCAAGCTCGACGTAATAAACAGAAAAACTAACCAAAAGTACAGGAATAGATTGCCCTGGAAAGGCACCCCGAACCAGAAGATACCAATCGCGAGTACGACTCCAAATGCCACTAAACACAACGCCAACAACGGAATGACCTTACTCAAGACAAGCTCCAGCGGGCGTGTTGGCGTAACCAGGATTTGCTCAATCGTCCCCAACTCACGCTCGCGCACCATAACGAAGGCTGCCTGCTGCACCGCTAACGTCTGCAACAGGAGGCCAACTAGGCCCGGTAACAGGAACCAGGTATCAATCATGTCGGGGTTGTATAGCACGCGGGTCGTGGTCGTAATGGGCAGACCACCGCCACCCGTAGACGCGTTGATCGGGCCTCCTTTACGGACAACTTGTTCAGACGAGAGATGCAGCGAATAATTTTGCGCCACCAATGAGGCTGCGCTGAAGCCAGAACTTACGCTGGAACTATCGGAGCCATCCAACACCATCAGGACGTTCGCACTGCCCCGATCCGTTACTGTAGCAAAACGCGGCGGAATGATGAGGCCGGCTTTCACCTGGCCCCGGTCGATAGCGCTGATTACATCCGCTTCGCTTTGCAATTGTAAGGTGGGGTTAAAATACTGTGAGTTGACGAGTGCCTCAACAAATTCGCGGCTTTTGCGGTCACGACTCTGGTCGACAATGGCAGTCGGAATATGATAAACCGTTGTATTAGCCGCGTAGGAATACAGGAATAACTGTATCAGTGGTAGCCCGAGGATAAAGATGAGTCCCCGGCGATCACGCAGCATTTGAATAACTTCTTTCCGCGTCAGGGCGGCCAGCCGTTGCAGACTTTTGCGCACCGCTATTTTCCCTCCTCAGTCTAAGCTTGATCGGAAGAAGCGCGCAGCGGCCAGAATAATCACGACGAGCACAATAGCCAGAGCCACTACCTGGCTCCAGATAGCCTCGAGGCCGGCCCCTTTTGTAAAGATGCTGCGCGCGATGGGGATGAAATAGGTCAGCGGGAAGATGGCTCCGAGCAACCGCAGCACCTTCGGCAGTGCATAGGCCGGGAAGAGAAATCCGGCCAAAAACATGCCGGTGAAGTTAAGCATCAGACTCAAATACTGCGCCTGCATCTGACTCTGCGACACAACAGAAATCACCAACCCCAGCCCCAACCCCGAGAAGGCAAACAAGCT
>JBBRHB010000182.1:0-8625 GCA_038223355.1 Chloroflexales bacterium | reverse complement strand
GCAGAAACTGACGTTTAGCGTCGAGCCGCATGGGGCCGTCGTGTATCAAGTGGTTTGGAAAAGAAAAGTGCGAACCGGCAACTATATTGTCGTCGCGAATGGTATGCAGCGTTCAGTTCCGTATCAAGTGTATTACGACCTATCCTACGAGATTAGAACGTTATAACATCCTCGCGATCGCGCTGCTTGGTTCCATCGGTCATTTCTTCAAAGCCTGGATCGATTAGGGGGGTTACCGAATCCGAACACCGGCCGCCCAGACACCCTGGATTGCTCGGGTG
The DNA here is from genome assembly GCA_038223355.1 of Chloroflexales bacterium. GTDB lineage: Bacteria > Chloroflexota > Chloroflexia > Chloroflexales > Kallotenuaceae > JACDGP01. The sequence goes on along the minus strand of JBBRHB010000182.1, from coordinate 8,344 downwards.
GCAGAGATGTCGCGCGTCGGATCCCCATCAACGAGCACGAGATCGCCGCGACGGCCGGGCTCAATATAACCACGATCGGTCAGCCCAAAGAACGCGGCCGGTACTGACGTGGCGGCCTGCAGCGCTTCTAGTGGGGTCAGGCCGGCCGCGACGAGCAGACTTAATTCGTTATGCAGCGACTCCCCAAATGATACTTTCATTGGCGATGCCGCTGCCATGTTCGCATCGGTACCGGCAATAATTGGTATGCCTGCTGTGTGGAAGGCGGCGACCGTCGCCCGCGCATTGGCATACGCGGGGACAGTCCCTTGATGCGTTGGCATCTGCCCTGCTTTGTCGGCCACGGCATGCATCATTGTCAAGGTCGGCACTGCCACGGTGCCACACACAGCAATGGATCTGACTAGGCTGTCGCCTGCGGCAGCATCGAGGGGCGCATGCGTGATGACATCCACTTTGGCATCTGCGGCAAGCTGGATCGCAGCCAGACTCGTCGCATGCGCGATGATCTTTAAGTTCGCCGCGTGCGCTGCTTCCACCAGAGCGGTTATGGTTGGGCCATCAAGCGCGGCGGAACCCATGATACGCGGATTCTCTACGATAACTTTGATGTAGTCAGCGCCTTCCGCAACGCGCTCGGCGACAAAACGTTCGGCATCAGCGGCTCCCATAACGACACTAGATGCAGGGAAGCCCATTCTCGTGGTTTGCATACCCCCTGGCGCGCTGGCCGGGAGCGTTGCGCTGCGAATGTCTGGCAGGCCTGGCCGGTGGCGTAACGAATTCATCAACGCCATTGATGCGGAGCCCATATCAAGCAGCGTCGTGACGCCCCACTGGGCTCCTTGCTCCATATCCTCTTCGCTCAAGATATGAACATGGGAGTCAATGAGGCCGGGCAGCAGCGTGCCGCCATGACCATCTATGGTGGCCGGCGCGGCAGTGGCATGAGAAATTATGCCATTCTCAATGACCACTGTGCGTTCATCAGTCAGGCGCTTATCGTCAAACAGTCGAACGTTCGTTATCGCGGTTGCAGTTGAAGTATTCATGGGCATGAGTATACATGTATAGCAGTCTGCTCATCCACCTAACGCACCACAAAGATATAGGCGGTATAGAGCACGACGATCATCGCCAGGACGATCAGCCCGAAAACCTGTAGCCGCCGTGCATTGTCGTAGACATCGGTGCCGGCGGGGATGAGCACCTTGTCTTCGAAGCCGGCGAGCTGGAGGCGGTAAATCCGGTCATCGGAGGGTGGCTGGGGTTCGTCCTCCTCGATCACGATATCGTTGTGGCCGCGATCAAACTCGACCTCGGTGTAGGGGATCATTTGCACGGTGATTTCGGCCAGCACAACCCGTGTATCCGTTCCGGTTTTGGCGATAACCTGAGCCAGCATCGGCTGCAAGGCTTGGACCTCAGACCATTCGCGCTTGAGGCCGTTATAGCGCTCGTTGTACACCGAGGTCATCGCGACTTCACGACGCAGTGCATCTTCATCCAGGTTGGGGAGATCATCATGGGCCGCGTGTTCGACCGCCGCGCGGTGCCACTGAAAGACTTTGCGCTGCACCAGCCGTCCTACGCCTTGGCACATCTCACATGGGAGTGAACCGGCACCGCCGCAGGTCGGGCAGGGCACAAGTGTTTGCTTCATCTCGGTCTTCTGTCCGCCTGCCGCCGCTGCCTCATCCTTCAGTCGGCTGACGGTGGTTTGCTCGTAGACACTCACATCAGCCTGCTGGGCAGAGTTGACGGCGACGGTGCGGAGCACGCGGCGGGTGCCTTTGCACTCGCTGCAGACCGCGTGACCTTCGCCGTTACAACGCTCGCACTTCAGCACGCGTTCCGAGCCGGGGATAATCTCGGTCTTGCCCGGATCATCGCTGAAATCGTTGGGCTTCGGCAGCTTCATCGTCCAGCGATCTTGCTCGCGCTGCACCTTGAAATGGGTCTCTTCTTTGTCGGGCTCTTCGATGGTATTGGGCGGTGTACGCGTTTCGAACAACACGTGCATCTGGTAGAAGTAGACGTTCCGTGAGCTGACCGAGCGCAAATTAATGATCCGACCCAGATGCTGCCGCCGAAACTCCCAGAAGCGACCTTGGCTGCTCCAGCTGTCGAGCAGCTTGGCCAGCATTAACGGATCGCGCAAGCGCTCGGCCCGCGCATGAGCCCGCTCGACTGGCTCCCGCACCAGGTCGGGTCCGAGGACGGCCTCAACCTCCGATTCAAGCACGCCTGCCGATTGGTAGGTAGAGGCCGTGTTGATCGCGCGGAAGGTTGTAACCTCGGGCAGAGCTGTGGTCGTGCGGTCCAGCAGAACGCCTGCGCGCTGCAAGGCCCGGTCGATCGCTTCCGTGGCGGCAGCAGCCGTGGGATAGCGTTTCTTCGGATCAATAGCCAGCAGTGTTTGAAAGATCTTATCGATCTCGGGCGGCAGATCAACGCCACGGGCCGATAGGGACAAGATGTTGCCGAAGATATAGTCGGGATGCGACGGCTGTTGCTGCCAGGGCAGTTCGCCGGTCAACATAAAGTAAAAGATGACGCCCAGCCCATAGAGATCGGAGACGGCGGTGACGGCCGTCGCAGACTGGGCATGCTCGGGCGAAAAGAAGCCCGGCGTGCCCATAATAATATGGGTGGTGGTATGCGACTGCTGCGGCTGGCGCGCGATACCGAAGTCGGTCAGCAAAGCTCGCCCACCGGCGCTTTCGAGCAGCACGTTGCCGGGTGCCACATCGCGGTGCACAATGCCCTGGCTATGGGCGAAGTCGAGCGCCGTGCCGATCTGCCGGAAGATGCTAAAGGCTTCTTTGAGCGGCACACGCTTGTGCTTTTCCATATACTGGCGTAACGAGCCGCCCGATACCAGTTCCATGATCGTATATAAGAAGTTACCGGCTTGGCCATGATCATAGACGGCCACGATATGCGGGTGGCGAAGCTGCGCCGTAAGCTCGGCCTCGCGACTAAAGCGCATGGTGCTGTCTTCGTCCTGGCTCAGCAGAATTTTAACAGCGACCTCGCGCTCGCGGAGAAAGCGATGACGGCCCCGCCATACCAGGCTGGTCGCACCCCGCCCTAGCTCGGCTTCAAGCAGATAATTGCCGATGGCCCGAGGAGTATTAATCACGCTGCGCTGTTCGATCATGGCTTCTGCAGTATACCATGGAGGGTCATAGGACTAGCACGGATGAACGTATATGGCGACTCTACGAGGCTACTGAAGCTGTGACTTTGCCAATGCCGCTCCAAGATCCGCGATCAAGTCGGCTGCATCCTCAATCCCGATCGACAGGCGCAGCAGTCCGTCACCGATGCCTAATCCGGCGCGCTGTTCGGGTGTCAGATCGCGATGCGAGGCAATGACCGGATAGGTCACCAGCGAATAGATATCACCCAATGAAGTCGCCGGCAGGAAGAGTTCGAGAGCATCCATGAAGCGGAAGACCGCTTTCTGCTCGGCCGGACGCAAGTCAAAGGCGATCATCGCGCCCCCACAGTCGCCGAAGAGTTGCTGAGCCAGATCGTGCTGTGGGTGGCACGGCAGGCCGGGATAATAAACCCGCGCGACCTGCGGCTGCTCATTAAGCCAGCTGGCGACCACTGCGGCACTCGCGCACTGTTGGCGAAAGCGCAGGCTCAGTGTCTTAACACCGCGTGCCAGCAAGCGTGCGTCAAATGGCCCCAGCACCGCGCCCAGCAGCTTGGAATAAGCGCGTACGTTATCGAGCGGCAGACGACTGCGCGCCACTACCACACCACCGATAACGTCACCATGGCCGCCTAAATACTTCGTTGCGCTATGTACCGCGAAGTCGGCCCCTAGCGTGAGTGGGCGTAGCATGAGCGGGGTTGGCAGTGTATTATCTACGACCAGCCGGGCACCGGCTTCGCGGCACAGCCCGATCAGCGCCGGTAGATCAACCAGTTTGAGCAAGGGATTCGAGATCGGCTCGAGCACGACGACGTCGGTCTGCCGGGCGGCGAAGCTCTGCCTAACGGCCTCCATATCACTCATATCAACGAACTCGGTTGTAATGCCTTGGGCGCCAAAGAAATCATGGAGGAGCGTGCGGGTTGTGCCATACATGTCCCGCGCCGCCAGGACATGCTGGAAGCTCGGCTGCGTCGCTCCCCGGGGTGTTCCTGCCGCCAAGATTGCGGCATGCAGCGCCGCCATCCCCGAACCGAAGGCCACCGCGCCAACACCACCTTCGAGCAGCGCGACGGCAGCCTCGAAGCCGTTTACGGTTGGGTTGCCATAACGTCCGTAAACCAGACCGCCATCGCTAAAGGCCTGATCGAGCTCTTGGGCGCTGGGATGGATATATGTTGCCGTCGCATAGATCGGCATGGAGGTCGGTGTCCCAGCGGTGCGTGCCCCACGCTCACCTTCGTGGACCAGTCGCGTTGTTAGGCTCCACTTCGTATCGTTGACCATCGTCATCTTCCTTTCAACGCCGGAGACAGCATCGTCGAGGCTGCCACGTAGTATACAGGACATCTAATCCTATGTTGCTTGAGTAAGATTATCAAGAACTATCATTGACAACATTGGGCGACTATGATAGCTTGCAGCTATCTAAGATGAGGTAGAGCGATGACTACATATGCACATCCAGAAGTGCTGGTTGATACCGATTGGCTGGCAGCGCATTTGAACGAGCCGAACGTGCGGATCCTCGAATCCGACGAAGACGTGCTCTTATATGACCAGGGCCACATTCCGGGTGCGGTAAAAATCGATTGGGTCGGCGACCTCAACGATCCGCTTGTCCGTGATTATTTAGATAAGGCCGGTTTCGAGAAGTTGGTATCCCGGCTGGGTATCACGCCTGATACGACGCTGGTCTTTTATGGCGACAAAAACAACTGGTGGGCGACCTATGCCCTATGGGTTTTCAAGCTTTTCGGCCACGAAGATGCACGTATCTTGAATGGCGGTCGCAAAAAGTGGCTCGACGAAAACCGGCCTACGAACCGCGAAGTGCCAAAGTATCCGGCGACCGGCTATGCCGCACACGAACGGGATGATCACGCGATCCGTGCCTTCCGCGATGAGGTCAAGGCGTCGCTCGGCAAGGTTGCGCTGGTGGATGTCCGCTCGCCTGACGAGTATACGGGTAAGAAGTTGCACATGCCCGAGTATCCGCAGGAAGGCGCACTCCGCGGCGGCCATATCCCGAGCGCACAGAATATTCCATGGGCGCAAGCGGTGCAGGAAGATGGGACTTTCAAGGCAGCCGCGCAGCTTAAAGAGCTGTATGACGGCAAAGGAGTCACCGGCAACAAGCCGATCATCGCCTACTGCCGTATCGGCGAACGCTCGTCCCACTCGTGGTTCGTGTTGAAGTACTTATTAGGCTATGATAACGTGCGCAACTATGATGGCTCCTGGACCGAATGGGGCAACAGCGTCGGGGTACCAATCGAACGCTAGCAAACTCTCAACCAGTATCAGCGAGGTGGGCATCGCGCCCACCTCGTTTGTTGTATCCGGTTCTTTTTGGATTTGCCGAATAAAGCAGTTGTGTAGACGGGCTTTCTTCGTTAAAATAGCGTAACCAACGACAAAGGATCTATATGCAGAAACCGCGCTTAGGCACCGCTTCTCCGAAAATTGCTTGGCTTGCCGTTACGGTTGGCTTCTTAGTGGATAGAATGCTATCGGAATTTATTGCGGCGATCGCGCGCGCAGTCGATCCGACCGTCGTCGGTCAAGCCAACAATTCAACCTTTGCGAGCACGACTGGCATTGTGTTGTGGGTAGCCAGCATCCTGGCGACCGGTCTCGGCGGCTACGTAGCCGCGCGCTTGGCCAAGCGTGAGCGTGTGTTACACGGCGTACTGGTAGGTGGACTTGGCATCGGCATGATGCTGCTCTTCTCGGTGCTGGACAACAGCATGACGTATAATGGGCTCGATCTGATTCTGCAGTTTCTGGCAACATTGATGGGCGGAGTTGGTGGGCTACTCAGCAGCCGGCTGCCGACACGTCAGGGTGATGTATGATGCACAAGGTCTTGGTGATGGTGCCGGACCTAATGTTCGGCGTAAAGATTGGCGATGTTGTGCGTGCTTTAGGAGGCACGCCCATCGATGTCAGCCCCACCACACTCCTGGGTCACGCTGCGGATGCCGATCTGCTGGTGGTCGATAGTGGACAACAGACCGGGTGGTCCGAGGCAGTGCGCGCCCTCAAAGCTGATCCAACGGGAGCGACCGTGCCGGTACTAGCTTTCGGGCCGCATGTCGACGTCGCCGCGCAACGCGCGGCCCTAGCGGTGGGCTGTGAACGAGTGGTCACTAGGGGCAAGTTTGCTGCGGAGCTACCGGCGTTGCTTCAATCAACAGCCCGTAGTACGAGACAGCCCAAAAGTGCCGGCACCGCTGTGCTTGACCAGCCAAGGTCAGTACTACCGGTCGAAGGTACGTTATGATGGCTCAAAGTATTCCCGCCATTTTGGTCGTTGAGGATGAGCCCGACATTCTCATGATTCTGCGGCGGATCCTCCGCGATGTCACCTCGGACTATGATATCATCGCGGTGCCGCAGGCGCGTACGGCAATGAAGCAGCTGGCCCTGCAGGATTGTGCTTTGGTTATCACCGACTATGCGATGCCCGATATGACCGGCCTGGACCTCGCGCAGCACATTCAACGTACGGCGCCACAAACCCCGGTGGTCATGATCACGGCCTATGCCAACCCCGAACTGTTAAATGCTGCGAAGGCCGCCGGCGTGGCCTATGTATTGTATAAGCCGTTCTCGGTCGACGAGTTAGAACAAGTCCTGCGCAGATACCTCCCGTAGGAGCCCAAGCTTAAGGATAACATAATGGCCCAACAGATGACCATTTTGGGTGCTGGCCCCGCCTTGCCCGATGCCGAGCGCGACAATACTTCGATGGTGTGGGAATCGCCGGCTGGTGGACTGCTCATCGACTGTGGCGGTCGCGCTTATCAGCAGCTCTTGCGCGCTGGCATCGAGCCATGCTCGCTGCAGGCGATACTGCTCACGCACTCGCACCCTGATCATATTTATGGCGTGCCAGCCTTCCTTTTCCATCTATGGCTGGCGGGCTATGCTGGGACCATGCCCATCTATGCTAATCCATCGACCCTAGCAATGGCACAAAAACTATGCGAGGCATTGGAGTTGCCGCAGAAGGGCTACATGTGCAAGGTCGATTGGCGTATGCTCGCCGAGGCTCCCAACACACCCGTCTTCGACAATGGGCACTATGGTGTCTGGACCGCGCCCGCCGTCCATACCGTGCCGACCTTGGCCGTCAAGATCGTCGATCATCTTAGCAACCGCACGCTGGTCAATTCGTCGGATACGGAACCTAATGCGGGGAGCGCGGCGTTCGCGCAAGGTGCTCACACGCTCATCCACGAGGCAACCAACTCCGACCCTAGCCAGGGCCATGGCCATACAACTCCTCGGCAAGCAGGCGAGATCGCGCGGCGGGCCGGTGTCGAACAGTTGATCTTGATTCATTACAGCAGTCGCTACACAATGCCGGAGGCCGAAGCCCTGGCTCAGGTCCAAGCGGCAGGCTTCACGGGCTCGGTTGCGATCGCACAGGAGTTGGCCCACTATTTGGCATGAGGTCGTTGAAGGCGCACCACTGCTGGGATGGTCAGCAACATGGTTACACCACCCACGAGGGGCGAGAAGGATGGCAAGGTGGCGCGCGGAAAGGGCGTATAGGCCAGCGTCGCCGGGCTCACGGTTTGGAGGATGAGCAGGGCAACAGCAGCAGTGGCCGATACGCCCAGCACGAGCCGGTCGGAATTGGTCCAGCGTTCGCGGTAGTAACGGCTCACGACGACACTCTGCCGGAGGGAGTGAATAGCCAAGCCGAGTAATAAGAGACCCAGCAACGCCGCGCTCCAGCCGAAGAGCGCCGCTGTCTGGTAACCGAGCGCGGCGAATAAGCCGAGCGCGAGCAGGAGCACGCCGCTCAAAAGCAACGCTTGCTGCGCTAACGAGTGCCGGCCCACGCGAACGGAACGCCCATACCCCCGGCTATCCATCGCCTCGGCCAGTTGCACGGCTCGTTCCAAGCCACCGGTCAATAGTGGAACGGCGAGCGGCAGTGCCCCACGCCAGCCACGTCGGCGGTGGCCACGAACGCGCTGAGCGTCGCGAATCGCCTGTAGCTGGAGCATGGTTTGTGGGATCCAGGCGATGGCGATCATGACGATTAGTCCTGCTCCGAACAGCCAGCGTGGTGTGCGACGGAGCAAGGCATATTGGTCGGTCAGGGTGTTAAAAGCACCCACCAGTAGCATTAAGCTCCACAGTCGGATGCCACTGTTC
>JBBRHB010000181.1:0-8653 GCA_038223355.1 Chloroflexales bacterium | reverse complement strand
ATGTTGTGCAGGCCTATCTCATGGGTGGCGGCGGTGTGGCTGCCGCCAGTACTGCACTGCCAGCATCTCTAGCCGCGCCAGTAGCGCTGCCGGCAACGGCGGTGCCGCTGCCCATTCCAATTCCAGAGGTCGTCCCACTTCCGGCACCAGTCATACCTCGTGCTGTTCCCCAGCCGGTAGCCGCGACACAAGGGTTGGCTGACGGCCCCATGGTGGTACCGGCAGTGGCCAAGGCTCCTGTCCCGATGGCGGCACCGAGCAGCACAGTGGCCCCTCCGCCAGTACATACCGCCCTGGACGGCGCAGCGATGGGTCAGCTGTTGTTGCAGATCGTCAGCGACAAGACCGGCTATCCACTCGAAATGCTGGACCTCAATCTTGATCTTGAGGCTGATCTCGGCATCGACTCGATTAAGCGGGTCGAAGTCCTAGGCGGCTTTCAGCAGGAAAGTGGTATCCGCCTCGGCGACCAGATGGATCGCTTGTCGGCGAGCCGCACGCTGCAAGGTGTTATTGATTTTCTCCTTCATCAGGATGTTCCCAAGCCGGCCGCGAAGCCTCATGACGTAGCGCCTCCGTCCGCAGGTCCTATGATTGTGGAAGCATCAAGTCTAACCGTAGCAGCCGTCAGCGTCATTACTGCTCAACCTATCAGTACAGCACTGGATGGCGCAGCGATGGGCCAACTGTTGCTGCGTATCGTTAGTGATAAGACCGGCTATCCACTCGAAATGCTTGATCTCAACCTTGATCTTGAGGCTGATCTTGGCATCGACTCGATTAAGCGGGTCGAAGTCCTAGGCGGCTTCCAACAGGAAAGTGGTATTCGCCTCGGCGACCAGATGGATCGCCTGTCGGCGAGCCGCACGCTGCAAGGCGTTATTGATTTTCTCCTTGAGCAAGCTACACCTTCCAATCCACACTCGGGCGCGCAGGAGGCTCGCCCGGGATTCCCTTTTCTCCATAGGGTGGTCGCCTTCACGTCAGGTCAGGCTATCGTAGCCGAGTGTGACATTAGTATTGCGACCGCCCCATTCCTGCTTGACCATGCCCTGGGCAGGCATGTCTCGCAGGCTGACCCTGAACTCACCGGGTTGCCCGTCATGCCGCTGACCATGAGTATGGAGATGCTGGCGGAAGCCGCCGCAGCGCTCATGCCTGGCTTGTGCTTGGTTGGGATGAAGGAGATACGTGCATCGCGTTGGATCGCGCTCGATCAAGCTGCGATCACCTTGCGCATTAGTGGCCGCGTAACATCAACCGGCGAAGTTCATGCACAGATCCATGAGGTTGATCATAGCTCGCCGCACGCCACGACCCAACTGGCCCCCATCGTTGAAGGGCTGGTTCTCTTCGCAGAGCATTATCCACCGGCTCCGCCAGCGGCTGCTCTGTCGCTGAAGAACGAGCAGCCTGGGAAATGGCCACCGGAGCGGCTCTATGAAGAGGCCATGTTCCATGGTCCGGCCTTCCGCGGTGTTCAGTCGTTTGATCGAGTCGGTGACGATGGGGCCGAAGCAACCCTTATGACACTGCCGATGGATGAGCTGCTGCCAGCGGGTGCCGGCAACGCTTTCCTGATTGATCCAGTGCTGCTTGATCAGCCGGGGCAGGTCGTAGGCTTCTGGTCGGTTCAATTGCTGCCCAAAGGGTATCTCATCTTCCCGTACCGGCTTGAGGCACTACACTTTTATGGCCCGCCCTTACCGCGCAACGAGCAGCTAACCTGTCAGGCCCGTATCGGCCTCATGGGAGAGCATCAGACTCATGCCGACCTTGATGTCATCCGGATGAATGGGCAGGTGGCGATACGCTTTACGGGCTGGGAGGATCGGCGCTTCGACCTGCCACGACCATTTTACCAACTGCTCCTGGCGCCCGAGGAAGCGCGCCTCGCAGAAGCATGGCCCGATCTGGCGGCCCGCCTGCCGGAACCGGAGTCGTTCCAGGCCTACCGGCTGGGGCTCGACACATTTCCAGACGGGCTACTCACTGCCCACAGCGGTATCTGGCAAAAGGTGCTTGCCCGGCTATTGCTTAGCCGGCGCGAGATGGAACTGTGGCAGAGTTTACGCACCCCGGAGCCTCGGCGCCTCGAATGGCTGATAGGCCGGTTAGTTGCCAAAGATGCTGTTCGCGCCTATCTGCGTCAACGCCTGGGGCTCCAGTTGAAACCGGCCGATGTCGAAATCTTGCGGGATCTTAATGGTCGCCCCGTCGTTACCGGCACATGGACCAGACTACTTCCCGACGTCCCCCGTATTTCACTATCGCATGTGAATGGTATGGCCGTTGCACTAGTTGGCGATGCTGAAACTGCGGATGGCGTGGGGGTTGATATTGAGCTTGTGGAGCGGATGAATGACAATGTGGCGCAGCTCGCTTTTACTCCAGAGGAGCGCAGCTTGTTGTCTGCGCTGGCTGACCAGCCAGAAGAAGCATGGCCGTTGCGCTTCTGGTGCGCTAAAGAAGCCGCCGCGAAGGCGTTGGGGCAGGGCATGGTCGGTGGACCGCAAGCACTGGTGATCCAGGGCGTGGACGACGAGCCCGGCCTTCTGCATGTTGGCGTAGCGGGTGAGCTCGCCCGGCGAATGCCCGACGTAGATGATTCTATGTTGACCGCTTATACGCTCCGCGAGGGAGATGTAATCGTTGCTGCCTCGCTCTATGGAAAGAAGGAAAAATATGCAACCAAGCCGTGATCAGGTCCTCGCAGATGTTTTGACGATCCTCCGCAGCTTAGCGGATGATTGGGAGTATAGTGGGGATCTCAACGAAAACACACGCCTACTAGCCGATATGGGCCTGGAGTCGCTGGATATCGTCGTTTTGGGAGCCAATGTGCAGGCCCAGTACAAGCAGGTACTACCTTTCTCAGAATTCTTCGCTGAAGTCGGGCAGCGCGATCTACCCGACATTACCATCGGCCAGTGGGCGGACTTTATCTATGCGCACCTTGGCGCCAAGCCCATGCTGGAGCCGAGGGAAGGGGTCGCAGCGTGAAACGTCGTACGGTGTTAATCGGGCTGGATGGGGCTACTTTTGCCGTACTCGACCCTTTGATGCAAGATGGCACAATGCCATTCCTACAGAAATTCGTCGCCTCCGGTACCCGCGCACTGTTGCGCTCAACGATCCCGGCGCTGACTCCTCCGGCCTGGACTTCCATGATGACTGGCCGGAGCCCAGGCCATCATGGGATTTTCAACTTTTTCGGTAAGGAAGCAGCGAACAGCGATCATATACGCCTCCTCACATCTAACGATGTTGGTGCAGAAACGGTCTGGTCGTACGCCAACCGCCATGACCTACGCGCAACGGTGTTGAATTTTCCCCTGACTTTTCCGGCGCCGCATATCGACGGACACGTGGTGGCAGGCGGCTGGATGCCATGGCGGCAACTGCGGCTCGGCTGCTATCCGCCCGAACTCTATGATCGCATTAAGACGCTGCCGGGTTTCAATCCGCGTGAGATCGCTATGGATATGGCTCACGAGGAAAAGGCGCTTGAAGGGGTTAAACAGGAAGAGTATGAAGGTTGGATTGAACTCCATACCCGCCGGGAGCGCCACTGGTTCAACGTGTTACGCTTCCTGGTACAGGACGATCCTACCGATCTGATAACGGTGCTTTTTGACGGCGTCGACAAGCTTCAACACCTCTGCTGGCGCTTTCTGGACCCGGCGTATGCATCAACACTAATAGAACCATGGGAACTGCGGGTACGCGAGCAGTGCTTGAATTACTTCGTGCAGCTTGATGGCTTGATTGCCGGTATCGTGGAACTGGCCGGTCCCGACGCAACCATCGTCATGACCTCCGATCACGGCTTCGGTCCGCAAGTACGGACCTTCTTTGTTAATACCTGGCTGCAGCAGCATGGCTACCTCGCTTGGGCAGATGGCCAAGGGCCGCGCCCATCGGAAACAAGTGTGCTTGGGATGGGGCAGTTCGCCCGCCACACCTATCAACTGGACTGGAGCCACACCCGGGCGTATGCAGCCATGCCAGGCGGCAATGGCATCGAGATTGTGCGTGCCGACGATGAGCATCCGCATGGTGTCCCGGCCGGCGAGTATGACGCGCTGTGTGCCAAGCTGGTTGAAGAACTACGGCAGGTCAAAGACCCGGAGACAGGTGAAGCGGTCGTTGCCGCAGCTTGGCGCAGAGACGAGGTCTTCGTAGGGGCCTACCATGACATCGCACCTGATATTACCTTGGAGCTGCAAGACGGGGGGTTGTTCTCGATCCTGGCATCCGAAACCGTCGTGACCCCCCGTCGGCCACCTACGGGCACCCATGCACCTGACGGCATCTTTATCGCAGGTGGCCCAGATATCCAGCGTGGGATCGAACTGCCGGAACTGTCGATCCTGGATATAGCGCCGCTCCTTTTGTATAGCCTCGATCTGCCCGTTCCGAGCAGTCTAGAAGGTCGTGTACCGACTGAGGCTATTGAGCCGAGTCGCTTGATCCGCAAGCCGGTGCAAACCGTTACTGCTGCACCGAGCACCCCCGCGGCTGCGCAAACCGAACACGAAGATGAATCGGGCCTGGATGAAGAAGACGAAGCGGAACTTATGCGGCGTCTACAGGCGCTCGGTTACGTAGAATAGGGGACGAACGATGCCCAAGGTACTGGCCAACGGAATCAAGATCCACTACCTGCAAGTTGGCGAAGGTCCCGATGTGGTAATGCTCCATGGCCTGACCGGCAATCTTGCGGTCTGGCACTTCAGCGCCATTCCGGCATTGCGCGATGACTACCGCATTACCAGCTATGATCTACGTGGCCATGGTCGCAGCGATATGCCATCCAGCGGGTATACGACGCTCGATATGGCCGAGGATCTGCGTGGCCTGCTTGATGCGCTCGGGATCGAGCGCCCCCATCTTGTTGGGCACAGCTTGGGGGCCGACGTTGCGCTCCATTTCGCGTTCCTCTACCCTGAGCGCGTTGATCGCATCGTGGCGATCGAAGCGGGCTTGGCCGCGCTGGTCGAAGTGCGTAAGAGCGAAGATTGGCAGGGCTGGAGCGAGTGGGCGAAAGCGATAGAGAACTACGGCGGCACCCAAGTGCCACGTGAAAAATGGCATGACGTCGCCTACATGCTCCGTGCCAGCCTCAACGTGCCCATTATCTTTGGTATGGCGCGCGGGCTGCCACGGAAAGGCGATCAAGTGTTAAAGCTGATCGACACCACGACGATGGTCCAGGACTATGAGAACATGGCCGGCCTGAGCTTGGACGCATTGGCCCAAATCACAAACCCGGTGCTGTTACTCTATGGTAGCAAATCGACCTATCTAGGCAGCTATGATGTCCTCCGCAAGGTCCTGCCTAACTGCACGACGGGCCTCATCCAGGGCGGAGAACATTTTGCCCCGATCCAGGAGCCACAGCAACTTATCGAATATCTTGGTCCATTTCTCCGTGGGGCTCCGGTTGTACCCTCGCAACCTGCTGATTAATGATCAATAGGAAGGGTGCATGGCAAAGTTTTTGATCGGCGTGTGGCCGTTTCCCGGCCACTACTTTCCGTTGGTTGCCGTTGCGCACGCATTGCAGGGACACGGTCACGAGGTTGCGTTTTACACCGGTGCCGAAGCAGCGTCGCTTATTGAAGCCGAGGGTTTTCGCTGTTTTCGGTTTGAGCACATTAATGAGGAGCGGCTGACGGAATTAATGGTTGCCCGCGAAAAATTCGCATCCATGGGGCAACCCCGCCGCATGAAAGCGCTCTTGCGAGCTTGGCTGCTCGGCACGCTGCCCGATCAGGTAGCCGATTTGACGCAAGCGATTGCAAGCTGGCAACCCGACGTCTTAGTCAGCGAGACGGCAATGTGGGGACCTGGTCTGGTGCTTCACGAAACCCAGCATATCCCGGTTGCAATCTTCTCAACGGTCGCCGCCTGTATGCTGCCGGGACCCGATGCGCCCCTTTTTGGTTTGGGGCTGCCGCGGCCACATAACCGGCGTACTCGCTTGCTGAATCGTGGGGTGATGGCGATCGCTGATTGGTTTGCGGCAGACTTCCGCCGGCAAGCGAACGAGGTACGACGCAGTTATGGACTGACACCCCTAGCGGTGCCGCCCACGGAGTATTTCGGGCGCATGCCCCTGTACCTGATGCCGAGCCTGCCGGAGTTCGACTATCAACGCCAGGATCTGCCGCCCGCGGTCCACTATATTGGACCTTGTGTGTGGAACAAGCCTCAAAGCGAACCGACGCCTCGCTGGCTGCGGGAAATGCCGCATGACCAGCCGTGGGTGCACGTATCGGAAGGCACGGTTAATTCGCAGCAGCCACTGGTGCTACGCGCTGCAGCACAGGGACTGAGCAACTTGCCGATGCACGTGATCATGACCACCGGCGGCAATCGCGAGCCCGAAACGTTGGATCTTGGTGGCATCGCACCGAATGTACGTTTGGTGCGTTGGGTACCGCACTCCGATCTCTTGCCCCAGACCGATGTCTTGGTAACTACCGGCGGGGCCGGCACGGTCATGGCGGCACTGCAATGTGGGGTACCGATGGTCGTGGTCCCGACCGAGTGGGACAAGCCCGACAACGCGCGCCGGGTGGTAGAGGCCGGCGTCGGCGTGCGATTGGGCCCTCGGGAGTGTACTCCTGAGCGGCTACGCACAGCGGTGCAGGAAGTCCTTCATAACCCGACCTACCGCAGCAATGCGCGGCATATGCAGACGCTCCTGGCGCAATACGACGGTCCACAGCGCGCCGCTGAGCTCTTAGAAATGTTAAGCGAAGGCAAGATGCATGGCGAAGTTTCTGATTACGGTGTGGCCGTTTGCCGGCCACTACTTCCCGATGACGGCGATCGCGCATGAGCTCCGCGCCGATGGGCACGACGTTGCTTTCTATACGGGTGCCAAGATTTGTGCAATGCTCGAAGGCGAGGGCTTTACGTGTTTCCCTTTCGACCAGCTTAATGAGCAGCACGTTTCGAACGTTTTAGATAATCGTACGACCTTTGCTTCAATGCGGCATCCGCTCAACACGCGCAGTGTGATGCGACGGTGGCTCGTGGAAACGTTTCCCGGGCAAGTCGCTGACCTTACACACGTTCTAAAGGTGTGGCCACCGGATGTCATTCTGACCGAGACATCCATGTGGAGCCCGGCGGCAGTCTTCCACGAAACACATAAGCTCCCCGTGGCAGTTTTCTCCAACACATTGGGCTGCACGCTACCCAGTACCCAAGCTGGGCGCGTTGTTGTGCGCCCCACGTTGGCCCGGTGGCTGCGTTCCCGGCTTCTGGCAGGCGTCGCCGAGGTGACAGGCGCCCCGTTTCGTAACGCGGTTAACCAGGCGCGGCAGAAGCTGGGCTTACCGCCGCTGACGGTCTCGATCAATGAACATATGGGGAGCATGCCGCTCTACATGCTGCAGAGCGTGCCCGAGTTCGATTATCAGCGTCGGAATCTGCCGCCATCGGTGCACTATATCGGCCCCTGCGTGTGGAATAAACCGCACAACGAACCGGCACCCACATGGCTACAGGAGATACCGCACGACCAACCATGGGTGCACGTCTCGGAGGGTACCGTTAACTCGCAGCAGCCATTGGTGCTGCGGGCAGCAGCTCAGGGGCTGGGCAACCGCCCGATGCAGGTGATTTTGACGGCAGGCGGTAACCGCGATCCCGAAGCTCTGGGCCTGGGGACGATCGCACCGAATGTTCGCGTAGTGCGCTGGGTAGCTCACTCTGATCTCTTGCCGCAGACCGATATTTTTATCACGACGGGCGGCTCAGGCCAGGTGATTACGGCACTACAGTATGGCGTCCCTATGGTCCTAATTCCAACCGAATGGGACAAACCGGCTAATGCTCAGCGTGTGGTAGATGCGGGCGCAGGAGTAAAGATCAGCCCGAGCCAGTGTACACCAGAGCGTCTGCGGTCAGCCGTTGAGCAGGTACTCAAAGATCCAAGCTATCGACAGAACGCCCAGCGCCTCCAAGCGGTCATTGGACAGTATGGAGGACCACGCCGGGCCAGCGAACTGTTAGCCCAACTGAGCGAGCATAAGCCGGCTCTCGGTGTGGCGTAGTCGGGCAAAGTCAGGGCTGCAGTAGCCTTGACAAGCGGTTTTTATTTTGTATACTTCAAGCTGTTACCAACACCCGGCGCAGGCATGCTTAGTCTCCTCTACTCTGCCACTATCAGGAACAAGCTGCTTGTCGGAATGCCCTCATCGTCACTCGTGAACTTAAGGAGGATGTCTGAATGCGTGCTCGAATACTTCGTCTTGCTGTGCTATCTTTGCTGTCGCTTGGCCTAGCGACGCCCTGGATGGTTACGTCGGCCGCGCCGAAACCGGTCGGTGTGCCCTCAGCACCGAACACACTGACCCCCAACGACTTTTCATTCGTGCCAGTCCAGGGCTTAGATGCCAGTTCTCCGACGACCTCGACCATCGGTGCATTGCCAAATGCTCGGCAAAACAGTGAACCGTGGTCGGCCCTCTGGTTCAAAGGGAAGCTGTATGTCGGCACCAATCGCGACTTCACCTGCTTCCGCACCTTGGTAATCCAACTTGGGACACCTAGTACGCCCTACCCGCCACAGGACCTCGCTATTGCTTGTCCCCCCAACGATCCGCATGGATATAACCTAGACCTGCGCGCCGAA
>JBBRHB010000180.1:0-8670 GCA_038223355.1 Chloroflexales bacterium | reverse complement strand
GTGAGATTCATGATCCGTACAGTGAGCTTCCAGAGATGGTCACCGGTCGGCGCGGCTTCGATCTCAAGCATGCCACTGATCGGCTGCTGCTCGCGCACGATCACGCCAACGGCCGGGCCAGCCAAGCCGTAGACGGGCTCGAGTTCTCGCGAAGGAGGAAAGGCGAAGGGTATTTCCCGGCGCGCGTGGACGAGTTCGCTCAGCGCCAGTTCGCTAACGCTGACCTCGCGTTCGATTGCTTCCTGCCAGTGTTGAATGAGTCGCTCACCGACCTGGAGCACGTCGACGACCCGAAAGTCGGGCTCTACGCCGGGCACCAATTGCTCCTGGGGAAGGGCTAAAACGCCAACCTGACGGTCTATGAGGTGTAGAAAGCGGAGCCGCACCTCCAGCATCGGCTGCGCGCCCAGCACGACGCATTCGGTCTGCATGGTCCAGGCCTCGGTGCCAGCCTGTGCCAAGCTGTATGACTGTGGGCACACGCCACCGAAGGTCCAGCGCTGTTGGTTCTTGACCGACGACGGCCGGTAAGGGTAGAGCATGTAGCCTTCGTACAGCACAGCGTTGACAATCTTTTCCATCAGGGCCAAATTCATGCCTGTAACTCCTCGTTGGTAGCTAGCAGCCGCTCCAAGACTGCTTCCCAGGTTGGCAGTCCCTGCCGGACTTTATAGAGGTACAGCTGATCAAAGACATCTTTTCCAACGCGCAGCCAAGTGCTATTGGGATAGTTAAGCTTCATCATTTCCTGCCAAACGCTGACCGGCAGCCGAAATGCCGCTTCTCTATCCCAGGAAATTTGGCCAATTTGCAACGGCGCGTCACCAGTAGCGTAAAAGACAGTGCCACTAAAGAGGAACAAGAGCGGGATCTCTCCTTCGTCCAGGGCATAAAAATATTTCGTCGCGGCGACATTAAAGTCATACGTACATGGAACCGGTAAATCAACGACTGTGCTGCCGGTGAACGATGGGACTACGACGCTCGTATGGGTCCAGAGCATCGTACGTAACGTTTGGCTCCAGCGGTCGGGTTCGCCAAAGAGGTCCAATAAGCGCTCTTGATCTGCCGGGCCATAGCGACGTCGTGTGGCCGAGATTTGAACCTGACAGCGCAACACAATTGTATGGATCGGCTCGGTAGTCAGGGTATTCGTGACCCGGAGCTTGAAGGCGAGCAGCGGTGCTGCCACGAAGGAGGGAGCCTCAACGCCCTCAATTAGAAACTGGAGGTCAGGCATGAGAAGCTGTACCTTGTGCCACGGAGCGCTCCTTCAAGCTTGTGAGGAACTGATCAAAGGCCGACCATGTTTCTGAACCGCCTGACAAGCCCCGCCAATTTATACGGATCAAGCCAACGAGCTTATAGCATTCGTCGATCGGTACGCGATAATATTCCCGCGAGTTGTTCAGTCGGTTGACAAGCAGGGCTTCGACATCCGGCTCAAACTGCCGGAGGACGGGGTTGGCCTGCACAAGCTCTGACCAGGATTCCAAGCTCAGCAACGATTCGGTTGCACCGGCAGGACTAGGGTAGAGTGCGACAACCCGTCCGGCCGGCGTGCTTTGGAAAAAAAAGGCGATCGCAATCGGGATCAGCAAACTTTCCCATTGCGGGTCGGTCATTTGAAAGTCCGATAGGAATTGGACGCGGCGGGGGACACGGCGGTATTTCGTGCCGTCCTGGTTGCTCAGTAAGATGGCGCAGGCATCGCAACAGCAGAGCAACCGTTGGCTTTCAATCGCACTCATATGTTGGTGCTCAGGCGAGACTATAGCACCGCAGAGTTCGCAGCGCTCTTGGACTACTCGTTCACGCGTGAATTGGCGTAGTGTTGCAAACGAAGTGCGCTGGCGAGCCGGTTGTCGCGAACTCATTCTTTCGTCCTTCTTGAGGCTACCATGCGATGTCAACAGTTGGCTGTCAAAGAACCGGCAGAGCTACGCGGACTTGGCCGTGGTCACTAAGCAGTGGGAATGGATCGAGGTGGAGACTCGGATGGTCAACACTTCGACCCGCGCGCATGACATCATACCGCTGGCCACAGTTTGGACAAACGAGCGAGGTAGCTTCCAGGTGACTCGTGGCCATGCGTTGGCCGCAAGCGGGACAGTTGTCGCCGTAGGCATAGAAGGTTTCACCAATCCGGCAAAACAACAGCGGATGGCCGGCAAGCTCGCGTGTACGGACACCACCTTGAGCAAGCGAGCTAAGATCGTTGACCTGTTCCCAGCCCACCGCACTTTCGGTGGCCACAGCAGGATTGGACGCCACAACCTCCAGCGGAATCATGTTGGACAACGGCGAGGTGGGCTGTTCCACCACACCCTCGACCTCAATCCTCGTAACATCGGGAGCATCATCATAGATGCGGGTTTCGATGGCCAGCTTTAGTGTAAGGTCGGACGATGGACAACCGTGGCAACTACCCTCCAGTCGTAGCCGGACGACGCCCTCATCGACGGCCAGCAGTTCGACGTTACCACCGTGGGTCTTGAGGTAGGGTCGCACCTTCTCGAGAGCGCCTTGTACTCGTGTTTCCAAGTCCAGCGGATGGAGGCCGTGAAGGAGCAGCATATTCGCGACATAGTCATCGTTGACGAAACTGTCGTGGATTATAGCTTCGCCAGCCGCGCCCGCATCCCAGATCAACTCCAGCATGCGCTCCAGGCCGCCGCCATGCAGCTCGAGCAGCAGCCGAATTACCTCTTCCAATCTGGCTCGTGTAGCAGGGTCGGCGTTGGATTGGATCTCGTGGATCAAGGTCTCGATGCGCTGCATTCGTCGTCGGACCGCTTGCGTGTCGTTCATGCTCACTCACTGCTAGGTTAGGAAGCGCTGATGGGGCCATTGACATGGCCCCATCAGCCCTCGAAGGTCGAATTACACGGCTTATGGCTGAGGTTGGACCCCATACATCGGAGAGTGCTTGACCTCGATCACCTTGCCATCACCGACATACATATGCACACCACACGGTAGGCAGGGATCAAAGCTGCGGACGGTCCGCATGATGTCGATGCCCTTGAAGTTGTCCGGCCCATTCTCCTCAAAGATGGGTGTGTCCTGCACCGCATCTTCATACGGGCCAGGTGTGCCATAAATATCGCGCGGGTTGGCGTTCCACGGCGTGGGCGGATACGGGTGGTAATTGGCGATCTTGCCGTCGCGGATCACGACGTGGTGCGAGAGTACGCCGCGGACGGCTTCGTGGAATCCACAGCCGATCGCCTCGTCCGGTACCTTAAATTCGTTCCAGACCTTGGTGTTACCAGCGTGTAATTCCTTAAGGGCCTGCTCGCAAAAGTACAGCGCTGACGCCGCCGCGTAGGCCTGGAAATAGGTCCGTGCGCGGTCACGCTCGATGGCGTTGCTCCATTTCGGGATGTGCCACTCGAACTCGACCTCGTCCATCATAGCGGTCTTTGGCAGGTAGATCTTGACACTGTGGCTGGTCGCTTTGACATAGCCGATGTCGACCAGCCCGGCGAGGGCGGTAGACCAGAAGCGGGCGATCGGACCGCCACCAGTATCCAAGGCGAGATAGTCGCCGCTCTGCTTGTCGAACCAGCGCGGGGACATGACCCAGCTGTAGTTGTTCGCGAAATCACGCTTCTGGGGCCGTGGGATGGTGGTTTGATTCCAGGGATGGCGATGGTCAACCGGATTGCCGAGCGGATCGTTCTTGACGAACGTCTCCTGATTCTGCCAATCGTCGTAATACGAACTCCCAAGCAGAATGCGAATCCCCAGGTTGATGTCTACCAGATCGGTGGTGACGAGCTTGCCATCCACCACAATGCCCGGCGTAACGAACATCGCCCGACCCCATTTGCTCATGGTTTTATAGTCGTAGTCACAGACGGCCGGGTCCTGGAAGGAGCCCCAGCAGCCGAGGAGCACACGCCGGCGACCAACCTCTTCGTAACCAGGCAAGGCCTCATAGAAGAAGTCAAAGAGGTCGTCGTGGAGTGGGACGACTTTCTTCATGAACTCGACGTACTTCATCAGTCGGACTAAGTAGTCCGTGAAGAGCTGGATGGTCGGCACGGTGCCAACCCCACCCGGATAGAGAGTCGAGGGATGAACATGCCGACCTTCCATCAAGCAGAACATCTCACGCGTCAGGCGACTCATTTGCAGCGTCTCGCGATAGAACTCGCCGGTGAAGGGGTTGAGCGCACGCATGATATCGGCAATGGTGCGGTAGCCGTGAATGTTCCCGTGTGGTGCCTCGGTCTTCTCGGCCTTTGCAAAGACAGTTGGATTGGTTTCCTTGACCATCTGCTCGCAGAAGTCCACGCCAACCAAATTATCCTGGTAGATATTGTGATCGAACATATACTCAGCGGCCTCGCCAAGGTTCACGATCCACTCGGCCAGCGCTGGTGGCCTGACACCAAAGGCCATGTTTTGTGCATAGCATGCACATGTCGCGTGATTATCTCCGCAGATGCCACAAATGCGGCTGGTGATGAAGTGGGCATCACGTGGGTCTTTGCCCTTCATAAAAATGCTGTAGCCACGGAAGATGGATGAGGTACTGTGGCACTCAGCAACGACACGGTTATCGAAGTCGATCTTCGTATAGATACCGAGGCTACCAACGATCCGAGTAATTGGATCCCACGACATCTCGACTAGCTTACGGGAGTCGGTCGAGTCTACTTTTGTCGGTTCTGTCGCGACGGCCATCGTATTACCCCTTTCGCTATTTCTTAGAATAGGTAGTTGGCCGATAGCCGGTCGTCAGCTCGGGCCGGCGATGTCGCCACTTCGGTTCCTTATCAAGTGTGGTGTTGGTTATCCCCCGTAACGCACGGACAGCGCCGCCCCAAAGGCCAACGACATTCGTGGACAACTTGGCACCTGTTGGCTCGTCCATGAATGGCATGAACTTATCGGGAAAACCGGGCATTGTACAGCCGATACAGATACCGCCGACGTTAGGACAACCACCAATGCCGTTCATCCAACCACGTTTAGGGACGTTGCACTGGACGACCGGGCCCCAGCAGCCGAGCTTGACAATACACTTGGGCGAACCATACTCCGTGGCAAAATCCGCCTGCTCGTAGTAGCCCGCGCGATCGCAGCCCTCATGGACGGTCTTGCCAAACAACCAGGTTGGGCGCAGGGCTTCATCAAGCGGAATCATTGGTGCTAGGCCTGCCAGTTGGTACAGCAAATAGAGTAGCGTCTCCATGAAATTGTCGGGCTGCACCGGGCAGCCTGGCACATTCACAATCGGGAGGCCGGCCTTGGATTTCCAGTCCCAGCCCAGGTAATCGGCCAGCCCCATGGCACCGGTCGGATTGCCAGCCATGGCATGAATGCCGCCATAGGTCGCGCAGGTCCCACACGCCACGACAGCCACCGCCTTGGGTGCCAACCGGTCGATCCACTCACAGGTGGTAATTGGCTGACCGGTTTTCGAGTCAGTTCCTAACGCGGCCCAGTAGCCCTCGCTCTTAATTTTCTCGTTAGGGATTGAGCCTTCGATCACAAGAACAAATGGTTCGAGCTTGCCTTCGTCCGCGAGATACCAGTACTTCATGAACTCGTCACCAACTTCGTAGGCGAGCACCGGGTTGTGGAGGTTTACTTTGGGCAGACCGGGGATGGCTCCCAATAAGACGTCTTCGATGCTGGGCTGAGTTGCGGCAGTGATCGAGACCGAGTCCCCATCACAACCTAGACCGGCGGTGATCCAGAGGATGTCGACTTCTTTGACGGCCGGGGGCCGTTGAGTCACCCTGCCATAGGGAGCCTCTGCTGTTGCCATCGTTCCCCTCCTTAGTTACGGCTGTACGGCCCACTGCTACCTTCCACAGGGGACGCATCAACCAACTGCTTACGTTAGGCATCTTAATACCAACGACCATCGTGGCGTTGGTAGCGCATAGGGAGGCCTGACATGTGCAGACACTTCCCAGTCGATGACAGATTTCGCAGTTTACTGGGCCAGACTAAGTTGGGCCGCGTTGACGGACATTTAGAGCTTTTATGAGTTCGTTGCGCGGCACTGGTTGCAGTGTATTTAGCCCATGCGCAACTGCGCTCAAGGCCTGCTACCAATTTGAGAGTTGAATCACCATCGATCACCAGCACCGGAACACGTAGATTATCAGACGGCTAGAGGCAGACGCAGAACGGGAGACGTGCTAGCTAAGAGATGGTCGCCAGGCCTCCTTTCCCGTAAAATCGAATCGATACAACAAATTATCGAGATGAAAGTCGTTTCATTGATGTATACACCTTGCCTGACAGACTGTCAAGGCTTTTTTACGAATCCGTCGGGGCATACGCACGAATGGGCGAGTTTGCAACTCGCTCAGTGCTGGACGTTCCATGGTATCCTAGCCTCCTGCCGTTCTATATTATCTGCAGGAGCTGGGATATGGATCGTTTTGCTGCTTACATCAACACGAACCGAGAGCGGTTCTACGACGAGCTGTGTGCCTTCGTTCGCCAGCCCTCGATTGCAGCGCAGGGGATTGGCCTGGAAGAGACCGCGAGTATTGTGCGGTCGAGGCTCCAAGAAATGGGAGCGGAAGTGCAAACACTGCGATTACCGGGTGCCGTGCCCGTCATCTATGGCTCGATTGGGACAGGGCCTCGCACTCTGCTAATCTATGATCATTATGATGTCCAGCCCCCAGAGCCACTAGAGGCCTGGACCACCCCGCCGTTCGAGCCCACTTTGCGAGACGGCAAGCTGTATGCACGGGGCGTGGCCGACAACAAAGGCAATCTGATGCTACGGTTGCAAGCGGTGGAGTCATGGCTGGCGACTAACGGCACATTGCCACTACGTATCAACTTCTTGATCGAGGGCGAGGAAGAGATCGGGTCAGTTCACTTAGAAGCGTTCTGTCACGAATACGCTCCGCTGCTCAAGGCGGATGGCTGCTTGTGGGAAACCGGCGGACGTACACCAACTGAGCAGCCCACAATCCACTGCGGAGCAAAAGGCATGTGCTACGTGGAGTTGGTAGCCCACGGGCCCGCCTATGATCTGCACTCTGCAAATGCGACGATGGTGCCTAACCCGGCATGGCGTTTAACATGGGCGCTTAACAGTCTTAAAGCGCCAGATGGTCACATCGCAATTCCCCGCTTCTACGACCGCATTCGACCACCGTCGGCGGCAGATCTACAAGCCTTGGAGCGCATCCCGCTGGACGACGAGGTGCTGCTCAAAGACTGGAATATTCCGGCCTTTATCGACAATATGCGGGGCTTGGAACGCTTGAAGGTCCATCTTTTCAGCCCAACCTGCACGATCTGCGGCCTTGTCGCCGGCTATACTGGCGAAGGCTCGAAAACTGTGCTCCCCGCCGAAGCCCGTGCCAAGATCGACTTTCGGCTCGTTCCCGACATGGATCCGCAAGCGGTTGTCAGTCAGCTACGGGCACACCTCGATCAGCAGGGCTTTAGCGATATCGAGATCCGTGAATTTGGTCAGGAGCGGGCCGCGCGCTCGGATATTAATGCGCCGGTGGTTCGTGCTATGAGCGCGGCGGTGGAGCGGGCTTATGGCGAGCCGCCGGTACTATTTCCGACAATGGCAGCAACCGGTCCGATGTACCCGGTCTGCGAAGCCTTCGGCACACCGGTCACCAGCGGGGCAGGTACGGGTTACCAGGGAACACAAATCCATGCTCCCAACGAGAATATTCGGATGGATGACTACTGGGTCGCGATGCGCTGCGCGGGCGCATTTATCGAGGAATTTGCCAAAGCCTAACGGAGATTGGTGCAGCGGTGACCTCTACAGTCACCGCTTCGAGCAATAGGTTGTGCTATGCTAGCGGCGGTTATAGTGCACCGATGGGCTGAGCAGTGGTTTGCTGCACCGCCTGCGCCAGCCGTCGCACACCCTCCCGGATCTCAGCCGGCGTCAGTGCACAGAAGGGCAACCGCAAAAAGCGTTCGCCGTCGGCAGGCTTGGGGAAAAAGCCGCAACCGTCACTCAGATTAAGTTGAAGCGCAGCGGCATGTTTGCGCAATGCTTCATTCGTTGTCCCTTCCGCAAGGGTGATCGACAGAAAGAAGCCACCGTCCGGCTCAATAAATTCAGCGCTCGGTAACAACTCGTGCAAGGTCGTACACAATACCTGCATGCGCTCGTTATACAAGCTCCGGAGGCTTTTGAGTTGATTATCGAGATACCCGCGTTGGCAGAATTCATAAACCGCAGCCGCACCAAGCAAGTTCGGCGTGATATAGGTATCCTCGGCCACCTTCGCTAGCTTCTTTAACAGCGCTGGCTCGCCCATCAGGTAGCCCACGCGCACGCCGGGACTGATCTGTTTGGTAAATGAGGACATATATAACGTCCGCTCGGGTGCCAAGTCAAACAGCGCTGGCAACTGGGGGCCGCGGTAGCGCAAGGGCCGGTACGGCGCGTCCTCTAGGAGTCGAAAGTCGTACTCGCGAGCGAGTGCGACCAGTCGTTCACGCTTCGCCAGACTCATAGTCGCACCCGAAGGGTTTTGGAAATCGGGGATGACATACATCAACTTAGGCACCTCCCGCTCTAGCGCTGCTGCCAGCGCCGCGAGGTCGGGACCGTCGGTCTCTAATGGTATGCCACCGATCCGTAGGCCATGACGTCGCAAGAGAGTGAGCGTCCGGTCATAGGTAGGTGACTCGACCAGCACTAGA
>JBBRHB010000179.1:0-8678 GCA_038223355.1 Chloroflexales bacterium | reverse complement strand
GATATAGACTTCTGGATGAATCTCAGCCAGAGTTGGGTTCGGTGCGAAGACGTTGCCGGACATCGGCACCATACTCATGCTTTCGGTGCCACCGGCAATGATAACATCTGCCATGCCGGTCATGATCTGTTGTGCACCCTGCGCGATCGTTTGCAAGCCGCTTGAGCAAAAGCGATTCACGGTTTGGGCCGGGACTTTATGCGACAACCCCGCCCGGAGTGTAGCGATGCGCGCGATATTGAGCCCTTGCTCGGCCTCTGGCATCGCACAGCCCAGTACTACGTCGTCGATCGTTTCGGGATCAAGGCCTGGTGTGCGCTCTACCAACGCCTTAATCACGGTGGCCGCCATATCGTCGGGCCTGACGGTCCGTAAAGAGCCTTTATGTGCTCGTCCAACGGCCGTACGCACCCCGGCTACAATTACTGCATCCTGCATGGGGTTTGGTCCTTCCTAATTACGTAATGGTTTGCCGGTTTGCAACATCGCACCGATGCGTTCCTGGGTCTTGGGCTCTTTCATCAGTTCGACGAAGGCGGCACGCTCCAGGTCAAGGATATATTGTTCACTGACCCACTGTGGTGCTGAAAGATCGCCACCGCACAACACATGCGCCAGTTTGCGGGCGAGCAGGGCATCATGGTGCGAGATATAGCCGGCTCGCTGCATCTGGTCAATGCCGATCAGGAGCGCGGCCTTGCCTTTACTGCCGAGCGCGTAGATCAGCGCACCCCCTGCCGGTGCGCGGTAACCTTCTGCTACAAGGTCAAGCGCGAGCTGCTTGGCCTCGCCAATCAACAGGGCCTTATTCATGACGATCCGGTCAGTGCTCTCTAAGAAGCCCAGTTCGCGTGCGCCGGCGGCCGACTCGCTAACCTTCGCCAGCGCAATCGTTTCGAAGACCTTTTGCACATGTGGCAGGGCATCCGTTTCTGGCGTGTGCATGTGTGGCGCGACGACCCGCCGGAGCAGTTCCTTGCAGCCACCGCCCGCCGGGATCAGCCCCACGCCTAGTTCTACCTGGCCCATATAGGTTTCACCGGCGGCACACACACGTGCTCCTGCCATCGTCACCTCGGCTCCACCACCCAACACACGCGCAAAAGGTGCGGTCACAATGGGTTTAGGCGCATAGCGGAAGGCCATCAATAAATCTTGTAACTGCTTGGTAGCCTGCTCAACCAGTTCGAAGTGACCGCCCTGGATTGCACCAATGAATAGCCCAAGGTTGGCACCGACACAATAGTCGTTGCCCTGATTGGCGATCACTAACGCCTGATAGGCCTCATCATTCAGTCGTTTAAGCGCAGCAAAACCGAGTTCGGCAATCTGGGGATCGAGCGAGTTGGCTTTGGAATGGAATTCGAGGCATAGTACGCCATTGCCCAGATCAAGGATACTGGCCGACTCGTTACGTTGGAGTTCCTGCGCCGTGCCGTGCAATTCTTCGAGCACAATGGCGTTGGCCGGACGCTCAAGCGGCGTATACGCGCCTTGAGTCTGGTCATAGACGCCGGCGACGCGGTTGCCCTCGTGCTGGTAAAAGGATTCGACCCCTTTGTCCAGCATCTGCATCACCCACGGCGCAACGGCGATGCCCGCACTTTGCATGCGTTCCGCCGTCGCCCGGACCCCCAGCATATCCCACATCTCAAAGGGGCCAATATCGGTGCCGAAACCCCAGCGCATGGCGTTGTCGACATCGGCGAGGCTGTCGGCGATTTCGGGAACGCGCCGCGCCGCATAGGCCAGGATCGGCAACGTGGTGTTAATAATGTAATCGCCTGCTCGGTCACCAGCACCTTGAGCGAAGATCGCTCGCAGCCGTTCGCCCAAATCCTCAGTCTTGCGCACCTGACCTACCAGGTCGAAACGCACTTTACGAGGCGCCTCGTATTCACCGGTCTGGTAGTTATAGACTTGAAACTCCGTTGAGCCGTCTGCGACTTTGACCTTTTTGTAAAATCCGCTGCCGGTTTTGTTGCCCAGTGCCTTGCGCTGCACCAGATCGCTCATCACCGCCGGCACTTCGAACGAAGCTCGCGACTCGTCCTCCGGTACCGCGTCATACAGATTTTTGGTGACATGCGCCATCACGTCGATGCCAACCAGATCGCCTAGCCGGAAGGTGCCGGTTTTCGGGTTGCCGATCAGCGGCCCCGTTAAAGCGTCCACCTCTTCGATGCTATAGCCGTGCTCAAAGGCGTAGTTCATGCGCGCTTGGCCCACGAACGCCCCAATACGATTAGCGATGAAGTTGGGCCGGTCTTTGGCAATCACTACGCCCTTGCCCAGTGTTCGCTCGGCGAAGTCACGCATAAAGGCCAGCACTGCCGAAGCGGTATCGGCGGTCGGAATAATTTCGAGCAGGCGCATATAGCGCGGTGGATTGAAAAAGTGCGTGCCCAGAAAGTGTTTGCGGAAGCTCTCGCTGCGGCCTTCGGCAATCTCTTTGATTGGGATGCCCGAGGTATTAGATGAGATGATCGAGCTAGTCTTACGGATCGTGTCGATGCGCTCCATCAACTGCTGCTTTGGTGCGCGCTGCTCGACGATCACCTCAATAATCCAATCCGCCTCGCGCAGCCGGTCGAAGTCGTCTTCGAGGTTGCCGGTCCGCACCAGCTTGGCAGCGGCGGAGGTAAACAAGGCCGGTGGCTTGCCCTTAACCTGCCGTTCCCACAAGCTGTTAACAACGCGATTGCGCACGGCTTTGCTGGTCAGTGTTAGTCCTTTCGCCTGTTCCTCAGGCGTCAGTTCGGTCGGTGCCATATCTAGCAAGGTGACCGGCAAGCCGACACTTGCCACGAGGGCTGCTATGCCGCCACCCATAGTTCCTGCCCCAATCACCGCAACCTGATTGATCCTAAAGGACATATAGTGCTCCTTCGCACATCATCTACTGGAGTGCTGCTCTTTATTGTAACAGGCTGTCATCGGCACGTGGACGTAAAGCACCTGCCCCTACCTGAGGCCAGGTGTATGGAGCATGCAATCTATTTCCACCTGCGGTTATGGCGCCAGCCGCTCGGTCACCCACGTGCTGCCCTTGGTAAGGCGGTAACGCAGGCGGTCATGAAGGCGGCTCGGGCGACCCTGCCAGAACTCGATCATATGCGGCACAACCCGAAAGCCACCCCAATGCGCCGGTCGTGGTACCGAGCCGTCGCCGTAGGTCGTAGTGTAGATTGCGAGCCGTTGTGTCAGCACCTCGCGGTCGGCAATCACCTCACTTTGCGGGGAGGCCCATGCTCCCAGCCGGCTGCCAAGGGGTCGACTATTGAAATACACGTCGGACTCTTCCGCCGTGACGTGCATTACGCTACCTTCGACGCGGACTTGCCGCTCCAGTTCCGGCCAGTAGAAAGTCAATGCGGCGTGTGGGTTAACTGCCAGTTCGTGGCCCTTGCGGCTTTGGTAGTTGGTATAAAAGACAAAGCCGTTTGCATCAAAGCCTTTCAGTAATACCATGCGAGCCGAAGGTACACCCTCGGGTGTGGCGGTCGCGAGTGTCATGGCAGTTGGCTCGGGAATCTGCGCGTCAAGTGCCTGGTCAAGCCAGACGCGGAATTGGTTAAATGGATCCGCCGCCAGTTCTGCCTTGGTCAGGCCACGCTGGGTATACTCTTTACGAAGATCGGCGATTGCCATGCTATTTCCTTACTAGGGAGTTCAAACCAAAAGGTACTGCCGTGGCCAACTATGCTATCCACGCCGACGCTACCGTGCATATCTTCTACCAGCCGTTTAACGAGCGCTAAACCTAATCCGGTGCCCTCGACCGTCGTATATTCGGCGTCGAGACGGTCAAAGGGCATGAAAAGCCGGCTGATCTTCTCTTGCGGCAGGCCCTTACCGGTATCAATCACCTCGATCCGCATGCGTTCACTGCTGTTTTGGTAATTGACGGTGACGCGCCCTCCCACAACATTATATTTGATAGCGTTCACCAGCAGATTGAACAGTATTTGTACGAGCCGCTGTTCATCTGCTAGTACATAGATGTCTTCACGTACCGCTTGGCCTACCTGCACCGTGATATCCCGTTCACTTGCTAACGGTTGAATCAGATCGAATGCAGTCTGCAGGGCCTCATGTACCGGGACCGGCTCAATTGTTAGATCAAGATGACCCGTTTCGATACGTGCAATGTCTAGTACTTCGTTGATCATTTTCAATAACTGTTGCCCACTAGATATAATATGCCCGATGCTTTCACGCTGGTCGTCAGTAAGGCCGCTACTATCCATTTGGAGCACATACCCGAAGCCCAAAATTGAATTCAGGGGGGTACGCAGCTCGTGGCTCATGCGCGATAGGAATTCGCTCTTGGCAAGGCTCGCCTGCTCGGCGACTTCCTTGGCACGCACTAGTTCTTCGCTCCGCTTCCGCGTCGAAATGTCGCGGAACACCGAAACAACTGCTTCGGCATTGCCTGCTGCGTCCTGCACAAGTGACGCACTTACCTCGATCGGAATACGTTTCCCGTCTTGTCGAATAATTGTATATTCGACGTTATGAATCTGCCCCGCTTCAAGTATTGCGGGTCCACTGTCGTCCTCGCGTTGCCGATCCTTGGGTCTGAGCAAAGCTAAGACACTTTTTCCCCGCATCTCTTCCATATGCTCAAACCCAAAGAGTTGGACCGCTTGCTCATTGCACAACATGACTACGTCGTCGATGCTCGTTAACATAATCGCATCCGGCGATGTTTCAATGAGCGCGCGGTAGCGGGCTTCACTTTCGCGAATTGCTGCATCTACACGCTTGCGTCCCGTAATATCTAACAGCACACCCTGTAGGAATAACGGCTGACCACCTTCGTCATCGACCCGTACCACCTCATTGCGCACCCAAATCGTGCTCCCATCGCGTCGCCTCATGCGGTGGTCATATGACACCGCCCCGCCTGTAGCTCGCAACTGGTTCATTGTAGCTACGACCATTTCATAATCGTCGGGATGCACCTGAGTAATCCAGCGTGCTGGCTCAGCCAGCCATTCTGCTGGAGTCCAGCCAAACATCGTTTCGATATATGGACTGACGTAGAGGTCGCCACGTTTGGGATCGATGTCGGCGGTAAAAATAACCGCCGGCATCTGCTCGGCGAGTGCGCGATATTCCCGTTCAGACTCACGGAGGCGAGCTTCACGTTGCTCGATAGCTAATGCCATAACGTCTACTGCGCGGTTCAATTGGGCCCACTCGCCCCCGGCGTCTTGTAGGGCGGCGGTAGCATGATAATCACCAGCCGCAATCGCCCGTACTCGGGCTAGCAGTGCTTTACCCGGTCCTGTCAATTGTCGATTCAGCA
This sequence comes from Chloroflexales bacterium, assembly GCA_038223355.1. Taxonomy (GTDB): domain Bacteria; phylum Chloroflexota; class Chloroflexia; order Chloroflexales; family Kallotenuaceae; genus JACDGP01. The sequence goes on along the minus strand of JBBRHB010000179.1, from coordinate 3,364 downwards.
GCCGTAGCCCAAGGCGCCTCAAAAATTGCATGAATGGCTCTCTCCGTAGACGAAAAACGGCTGGTCAGTCATGCAGGGTGTTGCGGTGGATCTGCCAAGGATCCAAAAGCCGTCCGTACATATATCTACAATCCATTTTCAGTGTACCATGTACCGATCACATCATGGGTCAGGTTCGTGCTCAGCCAAAAGTCTAGATGTGCTACCATTGCTCCACTCGTTCGACCGGGCCGTTCTTCAGCGGTAGCAAAGTGGAGCGCCCAAGCCTCTTTTAAGGTTATGTTATGTCATGTGGCGTTCATCTAAGTTGTGGCGCCTTGCTGCTGCAACTGCTCGGAATTGGGCTCTCCAACGGAGCAATCATCGCACTTAACGCGATCGGCGTGACGCTAGTCTATGGCGCTGTACGTACCATTAACTTCGCGTACGGCGACCTCTTTGCCCTAACCACGGTGCTTGTGACATCCGTTATTGGCTGGCTCGGCCTTAACGCCGGTATACATCCGCTCCTCTTGATCGCTGGCCTTGGGCTATCAGTTGCGGTGGCAATGGCCTTTGGTATGCTGCTTAATCTGGCCATCGAGCAAACTGCATTTCGCCCGTTCCGCTCGCGAGCCCGCCAGATACCGTTGATCGCGAGCATCGGCCTGTCATTTATCCTTTTCCAGGTCGCCTTGATCTGGCGCACCATTCAGGTTGGTTTCGGTGCGCCAGACCATCATAGCGATGTCGATCACGTTGCCGATGTGCCACACGGGAGTATTCCCGAACTCGTGCCGAAGGTCAATCTTGTCCGTGTCGCCGGCCTCAAGCTCGACGTGACATACACACTCAAAGACCTGCTGGTCCTGCTACTCGCGGTTGGGCTGGCCCTCCTGGTCAGCTGGTACCTACGCTCGACACGCTCGGGTCGCTCGTTGCGCGCTTGTGCCCAGGACCCTGAGTTGGCCGAATTGTGCGGTGTTAATCGCGACGCGGCGATCCGACTCACCTTCGCACTTGGTGGCGCCTTAGCCGGCATTGCTGCCTTTATCTTCGCTATGTACTACAACCGGCCCTTTGGTCAACATGGTGCTCAAAGTGGCCTGATCGCCTTTGCCGCAGCCGTGCTCGGGGGCATTGGTAGCCCCATTGGCGCGCTGCTAAGTGGATTATTATTCGGTGTACTGTCATCCTTTAGCGACTTCTTTTTGCAAACGCAGTGGACGCCTGTGCTCGTTCTGCTCATCTTGATCGTCCTGCTGGTGCTACGGCCCACTGGCATTAGCGGAGCGGAGCGTGGTGATCAACTGTCTGAAGGAGCCCTGGGTGCAGTCGCCAGCAACCGGCCCACCGGTGGTCTCCGTCGTCGTTGGCTGACCGGTTTGATGCTCATTCTCGGCTTCGGCTACCCCTTGCTTGATCGCATTTGGCACCTGAACGAGCAGAGCGTCATGACCAGCATTTTGATCTTCGCCCTACTGGCACTGGGCCTCAATATCCTGCTTGGCTTGGCAGGACTGTTGGACCTGGGCTATGCTGCGATCTTTGCGATCGGCGGCTATACCTGTGCGCTGGTAACAGACCGCTATGGTCACCTTGCCACGGTGCTACCCGGCCCGGTCGATTTCTTGATCGTACTGGTGGTTTGTGCCTTGGTTGCGGGCTGCTTCGGCATCGTTAACGGCCTGCTTACGCTACGCCTGCGTGGTGACTATCTGGCGATCGTAACGCTGGCGTTCGGTCAGCTTGTGCCACAGGTTGCGTTGAACCTTGACCAATTGACCGGCGGTGTCCAAGGCATCTCGGCACTGCCGGCCCCGCGCCTGTTCTCTTACACGCTACAAACCCCGATCCAGCGCTACTATCTTGCACTGGCCGTTGTACTATTGATCGCGCTTGCCAGCCAGCGCCTGATCCGCTCACGCCTTGGGCGAGCTTGGGCTGCCTTGAGCGCCGACGAGGCCGCCGCGCTGAGCTGTGGTGTCCCGCTACGCACGAAGCTTGTCGCCTTTATTCTTGGGGCAGCGGTCGCCGGCATGGCCGGTGCGTTGTTTGCCAGCATCTTTAGCTATGCTAATACCGACCAGTCCGACTTCACCATCTCGGCCACCGTGCTGGCGATGGTCATCATTGGCGGAGCCGGTAGCGTGCGGGGAGCAGTCATTGGTGCATTCCTGATTACAGGCTACGACCAGATTCTCATTCCGCTCCTCGGCGATTGGGTCCAACGCCTCAGCCAGAGCAGTGGCGGTAACCTCTTTGGATCCTTCGACGTCCGGACCTTAAGCTACGGCTCGTTCGGCCTAGCGCTGTACCTCACCGTCCTGCTGCGTGGCCGTCGCCAACCTATACGCGTTGAGGCAGGTACATAAGTGGCGTGCTACCTGGCCAGCCCAACGAACTCCATTAAGTGCAAACGATGAATAGGCGTGGTGCTACAATACTAACTATATGTTGCACTAAGATATAGAGGTATACCATGTCGAATACAGTTATTGTGAGCTATGATGGTCAGGTCTTGCATCCTGAAACGCCATTAGAACTAGAAACTAATACCCGCTATCGTGTCACAATTAGTCCGCTGACTGGCGATGCTACTCATAACGCTTGGGACGTTTTAGACGAACTTACGGGCACAGTTGAGGCACCCTCCGACTGGTCAAGCGAGCATGACCATTATTTATACGGGGCTCCCAAACGAGGAGATAGAGAAAACCTCAACTCGTGATAAAGCCAAGATTCTTCGTCGATACGATGTTTGTGCAAGCACTCTTGAATCGTCGAGACCAGCATCACCTACAGGCAGTTGGCTTTGCCCCTCAGTTACGGAGCGCAGCAGAGGTCTGGGTGACTGAGGCTGTTTTGGTAGAAATAGGTAATGCGCTTAGCACAATAAATCGGGCTGGTGCGGCCAACTTTATTCGTAGCTGTTACGAAACGCCGAACATGCGTGTGGCGATTGTAGATACTGACTTACTCAAGCGAGCAGTAGAACTATATGCAGCACGACTCGATAAAGGTTGGGGTTTAACGGATTGCATCTCTTTTGTGGTTATGAAAGACCAAGACCTGATCGAGGCTATTACAGCTGATGCGCATTTTCGTCAAGCAGGCTTCAATCCAGTGCTCCTGGATAATCCTTAGCTGAACTTTTACAACTATGAGGAGCACGATCGTAACCTATGCACCCAACCGCTGAACGAATTCAAAAGCTCCTTCACGACCTCGGCGTAGATACGCAGGTGGTCGAGTTTACTGAAAGCACCCGTACCTCTGCCGATGCTGCGGCTGCCATTGGCACGACCGTCGGCCAGATTTGCAAGTCTATCGTCTTCGCCGTCGATGGCAGCCCGCTCATGGTTATAGCCAGCGGCGTGAATCG
>JBBRHB010000178.1:0-8703 GCA_038223355.1 Chloroflexales bacterium | reverse complement strand
GGGTAGCGGGTCCAACCGGCCGGGACTGGCACGGAGGCACGCATGGCAGCGGCAGCACGTGAGCCATCCAGTGGGACCCGGGCCAACACATCTGTCGTGATATCGAGCAAGGAAACACTAACCCAGCCTTGGATACCACGTGCATCGGCAACGTTATACCAGCCAGCGTCGGCACTATGAGCGAGCAACATGACGGACTCGCCGGCGTTAATTTGATCGAGCACATTACCGGCTGCAACACGCGGTTCCTGGCGCACATTACCACCGTTGGCGACGGTCACCGTCGCCGGTCTGATCGCCGTAGCAGTTGGTGCAACGGTGATAGCCGCCTGAGGCGTACGAGTCGGCGGAACCGGTGTGTTGGTAGATGCGGCGACCGTGACAGTGGGAGCAGGTGTGCGAGTCGGACGAATTCGCGTGGCGGTCGGTGGAGTGGTGGCGGTGCTACTCGGAGCGACGACATTCGCCACGCTGGGGTTTCCGGTGGCAGCAGGGGCACACGCGATTAGTGCGAATAGGAAGACCACGGTGCAGCGACGACAAGAGAACACGATGAGGCCTCCAGGTGTTATAAGGGAGCTTGCTGAGTATAGTGGCACACCGCAGCATGCCGGAAGAGGGCAGAAGGGGAGGGCGTGGCTAGCCATTCGGCGGGCACGCGAGATGACCGTTGGCAACGAATGGTACAATCACGAGGGAGGCACTATGAGCAAGCTCTATGATCAGATTACCGAGGAGTTGGCCGCCTTTATCACGGCCCAACCACTGTTTTTTGTGGGCAGCGCCCCACTTGATCCCGAGGGGCACGTCAACCTCTCGCCCAAAGGCCTGGACTGTTTGCGTATCCTCTCGCCCCTGCGCGTAGCCTATCTTGATCTGACAGGCAGTGGCAACGAAACGTCCGCTCATGTTGCCGAAAATGGGCGCATTACGTGGATGTTTTGTGCTTTTAGTGGACCACCCAACATTCTGCGGCTCTATGGGCAAGGTCACGTCGTGCTCCCTACGATGGAAGCATGGAGCCAACTCGCGCCGCACTTTCCGGCCTACCCAGGCGCCCGCCAGATCATGGTGGCCGATATTCAGCGTGTCCAAACTTCGTGCGGTTTTGCGGTGCCTTTGATGGAGTATCGGGGACAACGAGATACTCTGCTACGGTGGGCCGAGACGAAAGGCGAGGCAGCCATCGCGGACTATCACCAGCAGAAGAATATGACGAGTATCGATGGGCTGCCGACGCCAATGGCCACGGCTGCGACGGTTGAGCCTGCGCTTTAGAGGAGCGAAGCGATGGTAGTTAAGGAACCGGCAGCTGAACTGGAGCCGAATTTTAGTAGTAGCGATGCGATTATGACGCCCTGGATGGAGGCCAGCGAGCGGCTAGAACGGGCAGAGGTGTACTGGCTATCGATGGTACGTCCGGAGGGACGCCCGCACGTTACGCCAGTGCGGGCGATCTGGCCGGATGGCGCGCTGTGCTTCTGCACCGAGCGATTGACAAAGTGTAGCAGACTGACGTATCTCAGTCTAGATGTCTCCTCCCTGCGATGGTCTCCTCAACCGGCCATCCCGACGAAGTTAAGCTTGGCTTAAACAGAGCTTAAAGTTACCGTAAAGACCTCGGCCTCAGATGGCGCCTATACTCACAGTATGCACTATTGGCATGCAGGTCGGGGCGCGTTGGCCGAGCCCGCGGGCAATCCTGTAACCACGTGCTATGCTCCGCCTACGCATCTGGTTCCACACGTTTTCTGTCGAGGGTTCTTCTCCCATTAAGTACACCAGGATCTCGTAATGCATACCCATGCACCTCCATCACGGTTTACAGCGGCTGCGGATACTGCTCTTCTTATGGCTGTCGGTGCACAACAGCACCTGGACATCATCGGACTTCATTGGGACGGCATCCCTGGTCCTGCATGGATCCTAGACACGTTTTTGTCGCCTCATTTCCCGGTATGCCATGCCTGGCTTGAGCCCTTGGGCCGCCATCCGGGGTTAAGTACTGGACTAAAGAGACGACTATGGATGATAAAATACTTCCTCTTCCATAACCACCCCATCATGGCTTTTCCCCGTCATTTCCCAAATCTCAACGATCACATTGCTCAGCATAAACCAAAGCTCGCTATCTACTTCCTTGAGCGTCTGGCACATCTATCATTTGAGCTTCCTTCGATCTATGTGCTCGAAGAACACCCTCCATGGTGGGCTCGTGGGCGTATCTATAGTCCCAAGCTCGCACACTGGAAGCGGAAATGGATGCAACGTAAGGAGCAAGCCGCATTACTGAACTTATACCGGCAGATTGCAGCGAGCAAAGCACCGGTAGTTGTAATATCAGACGAAGAAAAGATGTGGTTTAGCCAATGTCGAATAGTTCCTTTAACCGATTCGCCACCAGTATCAGCTTAGGTGATGGGGGAGCGACGTTAGGGATGCCACCTCGGAAATGGGTAAAAAGAACTTGCTTTTGACCTTATCAAACGAACGCCTCATTTGGAGGTGGCACCAGCTTCAGTAACACGAGGCATTTTACATCGGGAGGAAAAACGAGGATGACCAAGCTGTCCATCACTGCCGAAACACTTTGGCGGACGGTCGCCATCGTTCCAGTCTACGGCAAGGAGCAGCTCACCTATCAAATGGTGCAGCAGACCTTCCGTGAGCCTGTCGACGTGATCGTGGTCGATAACCGGGGCGATTACCAACCCATCTTGCACGAGATCGTGCTCCGGCCCGGCAGCAATCTGGGGTGGTTGGGGGGCACCAACTACGGCTGGACGTATGCCCTTGCCAGAGATTGGGATCGATTCGTTCTCATCAACAATGACGTGAAGCTTTCGCAGGGTTTCTACGCCGGATTGGTAGATGCCGTTGAAGAGACCAACGCGGGAATAATAGGTCCTTACTACAATGGCAACTTCCCTTTTCAGCGTCCACCCGGCGACACATGTCCGTTCGCTTCTGAGTACCGACCGGAGAAGCGGTATCAACGGGTAGGATGCTGTGATGGTACGGCCATGCTGGTCACCCGGAAGGTCGTGAGCCGTGTCGGTATTCTTGACCCGACGTTCACTCCCCGATACGGATATGGTGGAGCTGTGAACTATTGCATCCGGGCGAAAAGGCATGGCTTTTCCATCTATCTGACCGAGGCCGCCTATTGCGAACACCTGGCACACGAAACTGCCACGGAGGTTGTCGGCGAGAATTACGACACGCTAGCAAAGGAGGAACTGCTCGCCGCCATAGCTCAACGAGGTTCGCTCCGGAACTACTTAAGCGATGCCACAGCTCTGGAGCTGCCCTTATTGGATACATAAGTAATCGGGGCCATTTTTCATTTCGTGCGCTCTACGCGACGCGTGCATAATGAGGATGATGTTCTAAATCTTGTCAGGCCGCAAAGCTGATTCGCGGGGCTCCGTCAAAGTCATGGTAAACCGATAAAGTGCAAGGTATCGTGGATCGTGGCATTGCTATGGCGGAACGAAGCAGCGATCATGGTCGAGCCAGCTTGCCGGAGCAGTGCGAGCAGGCTGTTTCGCAAGGCGGCCTACGTGGTGGCCACCTTGCGATTGTAGAGGTGGAGCGCATCTTCGCCAAGCGTCACATCGCGCAGGTAGTGCACCGCGTTCTCGATCGTCCAGCCAGAGTGGCTACAAGGCTGCGCGGTGCGCAACCTGCAACGGTGGCGGTGTCTCGTGGAAGTATTATGCTCCGGCCCAGGGCCAGCAGGGCTATATCTGGTCAACGTATGACGCAATCAACCAAATCCGGAACGGTCCGGACTGGCAAACGAACGTGGTCAATTACACGAACTTCCTGAAGGATGCCCAAGCCGGCACGCTCCCTGCCGTGAGCTGGTTGGTTGAGCCCACCAAAGTCAGCGAGCATGCGCCGGCCAGTATCTGTAATGGCCAGATCATGTATAGCATCCGTGTGCCGACCCTCGTGATCTCAGCCTACTCAAAAGGTGGAACCGTCAACCACACCTTTTACAGCTTCTCCTCGATGTTGAAGATGGTGAGGACAACTGGACGCTGCCGGCCTTGACGACCATGGACGGTCAAGCCAACAGCTTGATGCTGACGCAGGATTTTACACAAACGCCGTTGCCGCCCTTACCACTGACTCAGCGCACCTGCCCGGCGTATGCCGGATCAGAACCGGCGGCTGCCAACGAAGATGGCGACTGATCACCTCTTCATCCACCAGGCAGGGTCCGCGCCACGCGTTATGGTGTCAACATGCGTGCTCTCAACTCCCGGATTTAATGCCTTAGGAACGGAAGATAAATGACGTTCGGTGGTGGTATGAAGACCGTGAAGGTTGTGCTGTTACTGACACCATTCAGTGTCGCCGTGATCGTGGTCACACCCTTCGTGAGAGCGGTCGCGATGCCTTTGCTGCCACTCACATCCGAAATCGTCGCGATGCTTGGGTCGCTACTTGTCCAAGTGACCTTCTTCGTCACATCCTGCCGACTGCCATCCGCAAAGATAGCAGCCGCGGAGAACTCAAGGGTCCCACCAACGGGCGCACCGTAGGCTTGTGGCGTCACGCTCAGGCTGGCGAGCGCTGGTGCCGTCACCTTGAGATGGGTGGAGACGGTGATCGTATTGAACGTCGCGCTGATCAACGTGCCGCCGATATTGACACCGGTCGCAAGGCCCGTCGGGTCGATCGATGCGATGAAGGTGAGGGCCGACGCCCACACCACGCTGCTCGTCAAATCCTGCGTGCTGCCATCCGAGAAGGTGCCGGTGGCCATGAACTGCTGCGTCTGACCCTTGACGATGGACGAGGCGGCGGGTGTGATCGCAACGCTGTGGAGGACTGCGCTGGTGACGGTAATCGACGCACTGCCACTGACACCATTCAGCTGCGCGGTGATCGTGGTGGTTCCTACGCCGGTCGCCGTGGCACGCCCTTTACTGCCGGCGCTGTTCGAAATCGTCGCAATGGCGCTGTTGCCGGTCGTCCAGTCCACCAAACTCGTGAGCACCTGGGAGGTCCCATCCGAAAAGTGGCCCGTGGCAGCATATTGCGTCTTCGTCCCATTGGCAATCGTAGCACTTCCCGGCGTGACAGAGATGGATGTCACGACCGCAGCCGTCACATTGAGAATGGCTGTTCCCGACACGCCTTGGGAGGTCGCCTTGATAGTCGTGCTGCCGGGGTTCACCCCCTGCGCGAGACCCGTGCTCGAAATCACTGCGACTCCGGTGTCGCTCGACGTCCAATTTGCGCTGCTCGTCAAATCCTGCGTGCTGCCATCCGTGAAGGTGCCGATAGCTTGGTATTGCTGAGTCGTGCCCTTGGCGATGACCGCGTTGCTGGGCGTAACCGCGATGCTGCTGAGCGTGGCCGATGTCACCAGGAGCGTCGTGGTGCCTTTGATGCCGCTGGCAGGATCAGTCGCGCTGATGGTGGTCAGACCGGGAGATACGCCGGTCGCGAGGCCTTTGCTGCCGCTCACATCCGAAATCGTCGCAGTTCCGGGGTTGCTACTTTTCCAACTGACGATGCTGCTGATATCCTGGGTGCTGCCATCGGAATAGGTGCCGATCGCGACAAACTGCTTCGTCGTGCCGTCGGGAATGGAGAAATCGGTTGGCGTGAGCGCAATGGACACGAGCGTGGCACTCGTCACCGTCAGGACGGTCGTTCCGGAAACAGCGCCGGAGGCCGCCGTGATGGTGCTACTGCCGGTGTTGGCAGCAGTCGCGAGCCCCGTGCTCGAAATCGTGGCGACTGTGGTATTGCTGCTCGTCCATGTGACAGTCCCGCTGATGTCCAGGGTGCGGCCATCAGAGTAGGTGCCGGTGGCAACGAACTGCTGGGTGGTGCCCTTAGCAATAGCCAGGCTCTTAGGGGTAACGTCGATAGAGACGAGGGAGGGAGGTGCCGCCGTAGCGGTCGCGGTGGGGGTGGTGGTCTGGGTAGACGTGGCCGTCGTGGTCGGCGTGTCGGTACTGGTCGGGGCAGTTGTTGCCGTACCGGTCGGCGTGTCGGTGTTGGTCGGGGCAGTTGTTGCCGTACTGGTCGGCGTGTCGGTGTTGGTCGGGGCAGTTGTTGCCGTACTGGTCGGGGTATTCGTAGCCGTCTCTGTGGGGGTGGTAATTCCACCCGGCCCGGCGCCAGGGCTACGTGGGGCAGCCGTTCCCGGCAGATGGCTGCCCCCCGATGACAGGTGAGCAGCATAGGCAGCGAGGGCGAATGGTGATGTGAGCAACATCAGCGTGAGGAGCATGACGAGGGCAACTCTGCGCTGTGAGCGAGCGCGTGACGACCGCGTTTGTCGGGCAAGCGCAGAATGAGATTCGGGCAGACTGGGCAATGACATGCTTGATGTTCTCCTCGGTTGCAACGTGTGACGATTGGCCCAACGTATGCGACGTGGTAGTGCCGCAGTCAGGCAGATGCACTGAAAGGGAAAAGGGTCCACGACAGAAAACCCGTGGAACCTGATGGGTACGGCGGCGTCTCCCAGGACGTGCGAGGCACCCGTAGCAGGGCTACCTCGATGGTTGCCCCGTCGTTGTACTGTAGCAGGGAGCATGGTCGCTTGGCCTTAATGGGACCTGTAGGCAACCTTAAGCGAGGCTCAAGAAGAAGGTTCGCGCGGCGGCATGGTATAAGGCGGCGTTTAAATCCAAGTAAGACAATTGAGAGGGAACGGGTCGTGAGCAGCGCCTTCGTCAATCCTCCGCTGCTCACGACCCGTTCCCGTCGGGCGCCGATGGGTTGGTCTCAACTTCTGGATCTCGGCCTACCAGGCAAACGACGACTAAAAGGCCTCGTCGAATGTGACAAGTACAAAGGGAATGAGTTGAGCCCAACCGAACGGCGTAACTCATCGACGATGCCGATCGAACTTCTAGGCACCGGTCCTATTGTGCCAGGCACTGTACAACAACGAAAACACCGCAGTGTCGGTGAATTCGTCATCGGCCGACTCGTAATAATTCTCACGAAAGTATCCTTCTTGCACGAAGCCGAGTTTTTCGAGCACCCGGCGTGACGCAGCGTTCGCCGGATGTATCTGGGCTTCGACACTGTGCAGGCCCATCCTCGTAAAACCAAAGGTGAGGATCGCAGTGAGTGCCTCGGTCATGACCCCTTGGCCCCACCATTCCGATGCGAGCTCGTAGCCGATTTCTGCGCGATAATGTGACTTTATCAAGCGCCAGAAGCCGCATGTACCCAAAAATTGTTGGGTCGCCCGACCAGTAATTGCCCAGCGGATGCCGATCTGCTCTTGAAAGTCGGTATGAATCCCTTGTTCCCGTTCGATAGCCACATCTAGCGAGGCCATCGGCGCTTGCCCAAAATACTGTGTGACACGCGGATCGCGCATGATGCGAAACATCTCCACGGCATCATCGGGTGTAATAGCCCTGAGAATGAATCGCTTTGTCTCGAGGAGCGGGAAGGTCGCAAAGGCGCTGGTGAGGTCAAGCATGTGGCCCTCAGAATAGGGTTTGTGGACTCCAATAGTACCAAAAGATCGAGCTTACATGACGGCGGCTTTTTACCGGTGCGCTGGTACATATTGTGCAGTTTGATAGGCAATTAGGAGATATATGATGGCACAGGCGATTGGAGTACCGGCGAAGATTGACCGGCCGCGTAGTCAGCACAATTGGCGGCGTGTGCTGAGCGTAGGGCTCTTACTCTATGTGGTCGGGCTGGTCATCATGGTCGTGACCGGCAACCCGAATCTGTTCCCCACAGTGATTCTGTTGGGCAATTTCCTGGTGCCCGTGACGTATGTCACCTTCTTTTATGAGCGTCAGCACTTGACGGACCTGACGCTGCCGATGGTCGCACTGGCCTTTTTTTATGGCGGGGTGCTTGGTACGTTTGCGGCGGCCATTCTTGAGCCGATATTTATTAGGCAGTTGAGCCTGCTCAGCGCCTTCGAAGTCGGGCTGATCGAAGAAGGCGCGAAGCTTATGGCTCTTCTACTGCTCGTGCGGTGGCGTCACCTCCGACATACTATAGAGTTGGATGGAATCATACTGGGAGCAGCAGCGGGTATGGGCTTTGCGGCCCTTGAAAGTGTGGGCTATGCCTTTACCGCGTTTATCGGAAGTCGCGGCAGCCTGTCTATTACCGTTGGGACCACCATGATGCGGGGACTGCTGGCTCCGGTGGGCCATGGGACATGGACGGCAATCCTGGCCGCAGTTGTTTTTCGGCAGAGCGGCGCAGATCGCTTCCACTTCAGAGGACGCGCATTTATGACCTTTCTCGGTGTTGCGCTCTTGCACGGCTTGTGGGATGGTCTTCCGCCAGTGATTACCTTCCTGACATCTTCAGGGCCAGACGTACTGATCGCGCAGCTAGTTATTGGCGCGATAGGGCTGGGTGTGCTGTGGCGACTGTGGCGGCAGGCGGTACGGTTGGCTATGGTACCGGTACCGCTAGTGCCGGCAGCGGTGCCGGAAGTGGTAGTCAACCAGGGCTAGCCACATGACCATATCGAGTGTAAGAGCTTTATTTCAGGCGATGTGAAACATTACTTACAGATATTGATTGCATTGCGGCAGCCGCTCCATTATCAGAAGGTTTATCCGTCCGGACGCAGGATCCACAATTCTGTTTGTTGGGTGCCAGCCAACACGACGGGCGTGCCAGCGGGCTAGGAGTGGGGTTTGCGACGCCTCACCCAAATCCAGCCCTCTTGCTCGG
>JBBRHB010000177.1:0-8714 GCA_038223355.1 Chloroflexales bacterium | reverse complement strand
CGCGTTGCGTGGCTTGCATGGTGCTTCGACGGAACGCATTGCCGAGCAGGTTGGCATCTCGCAGCCGTATATCTTTAAGATCTATGGCACGAAGAAGGAGTTGTTCCTGGCAGCGATTGATCGGGTGTATGACGATACGCTGGCTGCATTTCGAGTTGGTTTGGAGCAGCAGACCAAATGCTCACCCCTTGAGGCGATGGGCATGGCGTTTGAGGCAATGGTCACAAGTCGGGACGAGTTGTTGATGATGCTGCAAAGTGTTGCCTCGACCGCCGATGTGGAGGTTCGAACAGCCGTGGAGCGGCGCTTCCGCGAGGTCTATTTGTTTGTGAAGCAGTATGGCCAGGTCAACGACTATGAGGTTCAGCAGTTCATCGGCTATGGTTTGCTGTTGGCGGCGATGAGCGGTATCAACTTCCGACCGCCAAAAACTGAGATACAGTGAGCAAGCTCTTTTTTTGACAGTTTAGTAGTGATTATTCACTACTTGAAGCAAGCACGGTAATGTGGGATTCAAGGAGGTTGTGATGAACGTCCAGAAGGCAACAAAAGCTCGTCAGTCGGCACTCAATGGTAAGCACGCGGTCGTTATCGGTGGCAGTATGGCCGGGCTCCTGGCTGCGCGGGTCTTATCCGACTATATTGCGAATGTGACGGTGATTGACCGCGACACCTTTCCCACGACGCCAGAGCATCGGGCAGGCGTTCCTCAATCACACCATGCACATGCACTCCTTCCGCGCGGGCAGATGATTATCGAGCAACTTTTCCCCGGCATGAGCGATGACTTACGCGCCGATGGTGCCGTGTCTGTGCATGATGTCGTGCCGGTTGTCTTTGTCACTCCCGCAGGCAAGTTACCGAGCGAACGGCTCCCAGGTGAGTTTATGGCCTTTAGTCGCTTCCTGCTCGAGTGGCATGTTCGCCAGCGAATGATGCAGCGCTCGAATGTCCGCTTCATGAGTGGCTACGAAGTAGACGAGCTGATGGCAACACCAGATCATGCAGGACTGACAGGTGTACAACTCAAGCGGCGGGATGACAAGGCAGACATAGAGATACTGCAAGCTGACTTAATCGTGGACGCGAGCGGACGACACTCCAAGGCACCTGAGTGGCTCGCGGCACTCGGATACGAGGCGCCGTCCGAAGAGACGATCTCGTCAAATCTGGGCTATGCCTCGCGTTTCTATGCCAAGCCGGCCGATTTTCCGGCCGATTGGCAGGGGATCATTATCAACGGTCGGCCGCCGCACAATCCACGGGCCGGGCTGATTCTACCGATCGAGCAGGGGCGCTGGCATGTCACGATGGGAGGCTTCGCCGGTAACTATCCGCCCACGGATGAAGAAGGGTTTTTGCAATGGGCGCATGACCTCGCCGATCCCAGCATCTATGAGGCAATTCGGGTAGCCGAGCCGCTCTCGCCGATCCGGGGCTACCGCACGCCTGCGAACCGCCTACGCCACTTCGAGCAGCTTGACCGTTGGCCACGGGGCTTGATCGTGATGGGTGATGCCGTTTGTGCCTTTAATCCAATCTATGGGCAGGGGATGACGGTTAGTGCGATGGGAGCGATGGTCTTGGCTGAGCAGCTCGGGCAGGCAGGACTGCTGCTCAAACCAGGCTTTGAGCAGCAGTGCCAGCGCGCGCTGGCACGTACCGTCGCAGCACCCTGGCTCGTGGCGACAGGCGAGGACCTGCGCTGGCCAGAAATCTCGTTGCAAGGTGGAAGACACGTTGGTACAGACGTGCTCCATCGCTATATGGATCTGGTGCTGCAACAAGCAGTCACGGATCCGCAGGTGACGCAAGCTTACATGGCCGTCATTGGTATGCTGGCACCGCCGACCGCGCTCATGCAGCCGCGTATCATGGGGCGCGTCATTGGTGGTGCCGTACGGCGCGCCACTAACCGGTATATAAACCCGTCTAACGACGAGGCTCAATTTGCATTGTCGCCTGAGGCGATTGCGACATTACAGATGCGACCAGCGGCACGGTATGCCCATGGCTAGCGGTGAAGGTCGGGAAATTGGGCTACAATTGGTAGCCCAAAATCACGATGTTATGCAACTCACCGGCATGGTCGCGCACATGATTGGCAAGGGTTCCTTCAAGGCGAAAGCCCAGGTGCTCGAAGATCGACCGGCCCACCGCTTGCTCTTCGATCATCTCAATGATGACCTTAGAGGCGTTGAGCTCCCGTGCAGCGTCTATAAGGGTCCGAGCCAGGTATGTGCCGAGGCCGCTACGACGCCACCCTTCGCTAATGACGAGGTGGCTGTCGCCAACTTGCCGCTTCCAGCCAGATAGCATGCGAACGTTGCCATAACCAACGATACCTTCGTCAGTGACGGCGACAACCTGACGCCAATTCTCGGCCTCGGAGGCATTAACCAAGCGTACGATGGTATTCGGATTATGAAAGTCGAGTTCTAGATACAGACGATCATCCTCGGGGAGACTCATGCCGAAAGCTAGCATGGCGTCGCGGTCGCTCTCGGCCAGAGGTCGCAGCGTCACGTCACGACCATCACGCAGCGTCGTCATACGTGGGGCGAGACTTTGTTGAGTCATTCCAGCTGCTCCTTGAAAAGCTTGTTGCGCGCCATGTTGCTTATGTCCCTAATTGGAGCGTGGGCCGAGCCAGCCCTCAATTTGTGGCCAAGTGCGCTTCTGCGCGCCGCTTCCAGCCATCATGCCAATGTGGCCACCGGGGACCTTGATCAACTGCTTGTCCAGGCTGCCAAAGTGCGGCATCGCATTCTCCGACTGACAGACCGGTGTGATGTGGTCGGCCAGCGCAATCATATTAAGCAGATTGGCCCGCACATGGCCTAGATCGACATGTTCGCCACGAATCATGAGTGTACCGTTCATTAAGCGATTTTCCCGATAGAACTGGGTAATAAGCTGCTGGTAGGATGCGCCGGTCATATCGATCAAGTCGCTGACCCAAGTGTTCATCGCGTGCCATGATTCAACGACCTTGGGATTATTTATATTATCCCACAGGTTTAGGTAGGTCCCAATATAATTCTCGACCGGTTTGAGCGCCTTTGCACCGTAGTCGATCAAGTTACCGGGCATGTTGCCATAGGCCGCAACGATTTTTTCGGCGTTGAAGTTTTGATCGTTGGTCCAGCGAATAAAGCCACCGGCTTGTTTATCAGAGAAATCGAGCGGTGCCGTCAGTAAGATCAGATTCTTTAAGCCATCGTCAGGCCGCAAGGCGGCATACAGTGTGGAAATTAAGGCTCCCAGGCACCAGCCCAGTATTGTAAACTCGTCCTCACCCGACACAGCCTTTAATTTACGGATCGCGCGTGGCAGATACTCCATGGAGTAGTCGTCGAAGCTGATGTTTTTGTCCTCAGGTCCCGGCGCACCCCAGTCGAGCAGGTACACATCATAGCCCTGCTTGACAATATATTCGACAAAGCTGTTGCCGGGCCGCAGATCGAGGATCGTGGGCTTGTTCATGGTCGCGAAGACGAGTAGCAGGGGAATGCGGTGACGCTGTTCGGCAGGGACAACCGGGATATAGTGGTAGAGCTTGGCTTTGTTGAGCGTCCAGATCACTTCCTTCGGCGTTTGGCCAACCGGGTAGCGCGTTTGCGTAACCCGCTGGAGGGTACGCATATGTTCTTCGATCTGCTTGAGGGTGGTTGGAAGGTCGGTGGCCGACGTGGGAAGCTGCTGCGTTGCCATGATCATTTCTCCTTAGTCTTGGAGCTACGGTGCGAGGTACTGGCTTTGTTGGTGGGCGGCGCGGTGTTGCCAGTCTCGCTGACCGTGTCCACGACTGGGTCCATGGCCTTGGCTTCGGCGGTTGGCTGTACATCGGCCACCTTGGCAGATGCTTGAGGTGCCGGAGCAGGTGACGTTGCTGCCTGGGACTTTGAGCTAGCGCGGCTTATGGTTGTAAGCTGCGCATCAACGTCGTCCAAGCGCATCTCAATGTTGGTTAGGCGCTCGGCCAGTGTCGTAATATCGCTGCGCATGGGCATGTTGAACTGTGTTAGCACCTGCGTCATGGTTTGCTCAAGCAATTTGCGGAAGGGTGCTGAGGTCGTTAAATAGGCATCGAGCATGGCACCGCTGGCCTGCGAGTATGCTTCAGTGTTAACGAACTGCTGCATCATCTTCGACCAAGCCTCCATGTTTCCATCACGCATCCCTTTCATCATCCCAAAGGGATCCATAGGGTTAGTATCATCAGGACGTTGCGTCATTGCTGCGCTCCTTTCGAGTAGCTGATATGTTGGTGTAACTATACCTTAAAGCAGTTACAGAAGCGTTCCAATCGCAATCGTAGCGTTCCAATCATTCATTTTTCGCAAAGTGGGTATACTGCTGCCTAAGGACAAGGAGCAGCTATGCGGCGTGCCACACTGACGGTCATAGTGCTGATGTGCCTAGCGCTGATCGGGGTCGGGGTAGGGACGTGGTACGCGCTACCAAGCATCATCGCGCGACCAGCAATCCAAGCGGTCGTTGTACAAAGGTCCCCAGTTGTGGCCACACCCACAATCTTATTGGAGCAGGGCGATGGCAACCTCGCCTTGGTCGATACTCAAGGGGCAGTAAAGCCGTTGACGACCGATGCTGATGGGACGAAGCTTAGCTATAGCTTCGCGGTACCCGCGCCGGATGGTAGCCTGATCGCCTATGTCGAAACCCTACACAGTAGTCAAGCAATGACTTCATCATTGGTCGTGCAACAGGTCGCAGGAGCACGGCACACGATTTTTGGCAGCCAGCAACTCCAGCCGTTCTATCTGCACTGGTCGCCCGATAGCAAGCAGATTGCCTTTCTTTCTAGCACCAGCGACGATATGCTGCTGCAGACGGTCGGCGTCGATGGGAAGCCGGCCCAACCTGTGACGCTGGGACAGCCATCCTATTTTGCATGGACGCCCGATTCGCACCGTTTGCTGCTTCATACGCGAGGTGAGGCACCGGCTGGCTCATTGTCAGTGTGGAGTTTAGGCGATCGACAGCCCACGCCCTTGAGGCCTACACCGGCCTCTTTCCGCGCGCCGGTCTGGCTGCCAGATGGGCAGAGCGCGCTGGTAACTATTCAGGATGGCAATGATGTGGCCTTGGCGCGCGTCGGGGCAGATGGCATAGTGGAAGAACGGCTGGCACGTACCAAAGCAGGGATGGTGTTTGTACTGGCACCCAATGGCAAGCAAGTAGCCTATAGCGAGGTAACCAGCAATGGTGCTAGCCCGGTCCACCTGATAGATAGCGATGGCCACAATGACCATATTGTAAGCAAGCACGACGCGATCAGCTTCTGGTGGTCGCCCACGAGTGACCAGCTGGCCTACTTGACGATCGTCAACTCCGGCGATCCGCAGGGTGATGGACCGGCCGCGCAGGATACAGTGATCGAACCGGTGTCGCTACGGCAGAAAGCCACGTTGCGGCTGCGGTGGAACATCTACAACGCGGGTAACGGGAGCTCGCGCGCCTTGCAGTCCTTTGTGCCAAGTAGCGAGTTTCTTAACCTGCTACCGTATTTCGACCAGTATGCCCAATCGATCCGTTTGTGGGACCAGCGTGGCCGGCATCTGATCTATGCTGATGAGCAAGGTGTGTGGAGTCTGGACGTTGCCAGTGGTACACCTGCTAAAGTCGGCGCAGGCGTTCTGGGTGTGTGGATGGATCGGTAGCGGCTAGCGCGATCGACAAAGCACCGCCCCCGGCCAGTTGGCCGGGGGCGGTGTACGTTGTGCCTGCCGATGCTTAGTGCGTTACGAAAGGAAGATACACGAGGGTCGGTGGCGGCGGTGGTGCCGTGAAAACCGTGAAGGTTGTGCTATTACTCACACCATTCAGTGTCGCAGTGATCGTCGTCACGCCATTGGAGATAGCGGTCGCGATACCTTTACTGCCGCTCACATCCGAAATCGTCGCAATGCTGGGAACGCTGCTGGTCCAGGTGGCCTTCTTGGTCACATCCTGCCGACTGCCATCCGGAAAGACGGCGGCGGCGGAGAACTGGAGGGTACTGCCAACGGGCTTGCCATAGGCTTGCGGCGTGACGATGAGGCTGGAAATCGGTGGTGACGTTACGTTGAATTGAGTATAGACGGTGATCGTATTGAAGGTCGCGCTGATCAACGTGCCGCCGATATTAACACCTGTGGCAAGGCCCGTTTGGTCGATCGACGCGATGAAGACGAGGGTCGATGCCCACTGCACGCTGCTCGTCAAATTCTGAGTACTCCCATCCGAGAAAGTACCGGTGGCCGTGAACTGCTGTGTCTGACCCTTGACGATGGACGAGGCGACGGGTGTGATCGCAAGGCTGCGGAGCACGGCGCTGGTCACCGTGATTGAGGCACTGCCACTGACACCATTCAGTTCAGCCGTGATCGTGGTGGTTCCTACGCCGGTTCCAGTCGCACGCCCCTTACTGCCTGCGGTGTTCGAGATCGTCGCGATTGCACCGTTGCCGGTTGTCCAGTTCACGACACTGGTGAGCACCTGTGAGGTGCCATCGGAAAAGTGGCCCGTGGCAGCATATTGCGTTTTCGTGCCACTGGCAATTGTGACCGTTCCCGGCGTGACGGAGATGGATGAGACCGTAGCAGCCGTCACATTGAGAATGGCTGTTCCCGACACCGATTGGGTGGACGCCTTGATGGTCGTGCTGCCGGGGTTAACCGCCAGCGCGACGCCAGTGGTCGAAATGACCGCGACACCCGTATCGCTCGAAGTCCATTGGACGGTGCCCGTCAAATCCTGTGTACTGCCATCCGTGAATGTGCCAATGGCTGCGAACTGCTGTGTGGTGCCGCGGGCAATGAGTGCGTTGAGAGGCGTAACCGCAATGCTCTTGAGCGTGGCCGACGTCACGAAGAGCGACGTGGTGCCTTTGATGCCGCTGGCAGGATCAGTAGCGCTGAGCGTGGTCGCGCCCGGCGCTTGGCCAGTCGCGAGTCCTTTGCTCCCACTGGCATCGGAAATCGTCGCGACGCCCGGGTTGCTACTTTTCCAGGTGACGATACTGGTAATGTCCTGCTGGCTCTGGTCAGAGTAGGTACCGATGGCTACAAACTGCTTCGTTGTGCCGTCGGGAATGGCGGCATTGGTGGGCGTAATATCGATGGTCGTGAGTGTGGCATTTGTCACATTGAGGATGACACTCCCCGACACACCATTGGAGGTCGCCGTGATGTTGGTAGCACCAGGGTTGACGGCAGTCGCAAGACCAGTGCTTGAAATCGTGGCGACTGTGGTATTGCTGCTCGTCCATGTGACACTCCCGCTGATGTCCTGGGTACTGTTGTCGGAGTAGGTCCCAGTGGCAACGAACTGCTGGGTGGTGCCCTTAGCAATAGCCAGGCTCTTAGGGGTAACGTCGATAGAAACGAGGGTGGGAGGTGCCGCCGTAGCGGTCGCTGTGGGGGTGGTGGTCTGGGTAGACGTGGCCGTCGTGGTCGGCGTGTCGGTGTTGGTCGGGGCAGTTGTTGCCGTACCGGTCGGCGTGTCGGTGTTAGTCGGGGCAGTTGTTGCCGTACTAGTCGGCGTATCGGTACTGGTCGGGGCAGTTGTTGCCGTACCGGTCGGCGTATCGGTACTGGTCGGGGCAGTTGTTGCCGTACCGGTCGGCGTGTCGGTACTGGTCGGGGTATTCGTAGCCGTCTCTGTGGGGGTAAATACACCCAGCCCGGCGCCAGGGCTATGTGGGGCAGCCGTTCCCGGCAGATGGCTGCTCCCCGATGACAGGTGAGCAGCATAGGCAGCGAGGGCGAATGGTGATGTGAGCAGCATCAGCGTCAGGAGCATGACGAGGACAACTCTACGCTGTGAGCGCGTCCGTGACGACCGAGTTGGTTGGGCAGAATCGTATCCGGGCAGATTGGGCGATGACATGCTTGTGTTCTCCTCGGTTGTTACGTGTGACGATTGGCCCAACAACGTGACGTGGTAGAGACACAGTCAGGCAGATGCACTGAAAGGGAAAAGGCCCACAACTGACACCATGTGGAACCTGATGAGTAAGGCGGAGTATACCAATATTTGCGGAGTTACGCAACAAGCATCGTGTATACTGCGGTCATAAGCTATGCCAACATCAGCTGCTGCTAGCGCAGCCATTCTAGCCACGTCCAGAACGGCAACGCCGGAAGAAACGTCACCCAGCCAGCCGGTGCTCATGCTCGATTGCCGCGCTCAGGCTGTCGATCTCGTGAGTCCCGCGCTGGACTTGACCAAACGCTTTTACATCTACACGCCTCCCAATTATGGCGCTACCGCCGACCGTTTGCCGGTCGTGTATCTCTTCCGGGGGCACGAGCGTGAGTGGATTAATGCGCACGAGGATCCATCGCGGCAGGGTAAAACGGTGATCGATGTCTACGAAGAGTTGCTGGCCCAGAAGACCGTCGGGCCAATGCTGCTGGTTTTCCCCGGAATATCCTCAGATGATAACCAGTGGAATGGCATGCTGACGAACCAACGAGCAGCAAACCTGCCGTTGCTCAAAGGGAAGCTCGGTAGTGGCCAGTGGGAGGATTATTTTCTCTACGAACTGATGCCGTATGTCGATAGCCGCTACCGTACCAATCTGCAGGCGCGGGCCGTGGATGGCTTTTCGTTAGGAGGCTTCATGTCCGTTAAGATCGCCGTGCAATATCCCGAACTCTTTCAATCGGTCGGGGCCTATGATGGCCTGTATTTCTGGGATAACCCGC
>JBBRHB010000176.1:0-8737 GCA_038223355.1 Chloroflexales bacterium | reverse complement strand
GCGGTAACCTTGTGCTATACTTATGCTGCGTGAAGCGCAAAAGAAAGCAGACGCCCGGTGCGCCTTCTTTCTTTTGCGCTGTTCGACGTTCGGATGTTGAGTAGCATAATGCTAACGGGTGATAGCGAAAGGAGCCAGCATGGACTCACGTACAATACGGGTCGGGGACACCGGCCTTGATCAATTAATTCAATGGCTCAAGCAAACGGGGCAGCCACAAACGCTGGAAGCACTGACGGAACGCTATCTGGCGATCTTGCGAACGCTGGCCGGCACCGAGGAGAAGAATACATGACGCAGGCACAGGCAACGCTGCCAGCTTTTGTCGGATCAAGTGAAGAACAGGCGCTGGGCCACCAGGTGTTTGAGGTGCTAGTCGGTCTCGGCGTGGCTTACGCCCGCAGTGCCTTGATTCGTCAAACGACTGGCAATCTGGCCACCTTCCTATCTCAGGCCGGCAAGGTGATACTACCTGAGCAAGTCGACGCGGTGGTGCGCCAAAACCCTGATGTCTTTGAGCGCCAGCAGCACGGCGATGATGTGCTGGTCGCGACGACCAAACAAGGCCGCTCGCATGCCAATGCCGTCGACAGCTCGCATACCTTTCGCGATCGACTTTACGAGCCAGAGCGACCGTTGTCGGTTGACGATATCAACAATGTTGTGACGCTCATCAAGCCTATCATCACGGTCGTTGAGCCCGTGCAAATTTCGTCTTATTGGCGGGTTGGACGTACCCCTTCGCTGGATGTTCCGGATAGCGAAGCGCTGCCTGTGCCCGAAACATCTGAGGCCGCCTTCACCGAGGCTACACCCGTCGCGGAGTTTGTGTCTCCTGTGCTGGTCCAAGATGTGGGCGTCATGTCACCTGCGGCCACTGTGTCTCCGAAAGCCCCGGCACCTGCTAAGGCGCCGGCAACTATACCATCAACGGCGATTGTGCTCAGCGACGGGACCGTCGTAGACCTCCGTCTGCCGGCGGACCAATTGCTGGCGCAGCAGGGAGCGGCGCTGCAAGCCGAGGTCCGGGCGGCCCTAGATGATGACCCCCTCAAGCGCGTGGTCGGCTTCGGCGACTATTTCTATGCGGCCGAAGCACTGCGGCCCTTCGGCAAGGGTGACCTACGACGTATTCGTGACTTCGTCATCGAGCAGGGCGAACCCCAGGCCGACGCTACGATTATGGCCGATCTTTATCGTGAACGTCCCGGTTCGCCGAACTTTGATCTGGCCTGCTTTGGCTTGGATTATCGTCTGGCACGCGAAAAAGACTTTGAGTTTGTGGGTGTCCCGGGCGTTAACTTGTGGTCTGCTAAAGGCTTACCAGCGATCGGTACAAAACGGGTCAAGGCCAGTGACATCGGGCAATTATATAGCTTCTTACAGGATGGGTACGAAGACCCGGAAGAGGCGATCGAAGGGTTGGTGCAACATCCTCTCACCGTTTGGGAATGGGAGTATGGCATTCTGCCTTTGAACTCGGCCTTTCAGTCGTTGTTCCCGCATCCATTGTTGAATGACCAACGCACCGCCGTTATTCGGATTGAGTCGCCTCAGCATTACAGCTTTTATATGTGCGAACTGCGCTTCCCGACCGGTACACGTGGTGGTTGGTTGTGGGGGCTCGAAGAGTTCTTCCACGAGTATTTAGTGCCCGGGGTGACGGTCAATCTAGCGGCAACGGAAGATCCAACCGTATTTACACTGCAGTATGACGAAGCGCAAGGCACTGAGGTCAAGTTGCTACACCTGGACGAGAAACGCAATCGTTACGCCTATATGTCGGTCACGTACTATGCACGTGTAGACGAAAAACTGTTGCCGACTCAGGCGAATTACAACAAGCTCCGCAACTTGAAGCCGTTGCCCATGGGTGAGCGGAAAAAGGCCGAAGTGGTCATCGCCCACGTTTTTGAAACAGTCGGCGAGCAACTTGGTTCGAAAGAAGAGCCTTTATATTGGCTTCAGTTCAATGAACTCTGGATGGCTGTCAATGTTCTGCGTCCGATGTCACATGCGTATCTCGAACATTTACTGAACGGCGACGACGTATTTTATGCCGATGAAACCACGGTCGGGGCCTACTATTATAAGCCGGTGCCTACAGCCGTGGAAGTCACTGAGGAGGAAGACACCAGCGTCCTCACCTATGACGAAGACGAAGATTAAGCGTCGGTCGGGGCCTTCACAACAGGAGATGAGCATACCTCGTCTCCTGTTGCTGACTCGGCCTACTAACATCGAACACAGATATAATTGCAATGAGTGATATAGCAACTATTTTAGGCAAGCTCGGTGATCGCAGTCAGCCAATCCAGCATCGCATTCTGCGGCAATTGTCTGATCTGGGCAGCGATATCGAAGGCGAATTGCTGCGGGCTTGGCGTCCGCTTGGGGTGGAGCGCCGCCGTGCGCTCGTTAAAGCGATGAACGGCCTAGCGGAAGATAGTGTCGAGTTTGATTTCCGGGATGTGTTACAGGCTCTGCTTGCAGATGAAGATGCTGAAGTGCGTGAGGCAGCCGTAGATGGCTTGTGGGAGGATGAGCGTCCCCGTACATTACACCGTTTGCTGGCACTTTTAGAAGATGATCCGGCGAGTGATGTGCGTGCGGCGATCGCGCTCGTTCTAGGCCATTTCGCGCAACGGGCAGAACTAGGCGAGCTGCGAGCGGAGTTAGCGACGGAAGTGCATACCGCGTTGTTAAATGCCGCCAGCTTGACGAATCTAGATACTGTTGTGCGGCGGCGGGCGGTCGAAAGCGCTGGCTACTTTACCGGCCCTGAGATCACCGAGTTGATCAAGGCCGCCTATGCAACCGGCCTCCAGCCATTCAAAGAAAGTGCCTTGGTGGCAATCGGTCATAACCTTGACCCCCGTTGGTTGCCGGTGCTTAGCGTGGAACTAAAGAGCTCCACGGCGGCCCTGCGCTATGAGGCAGCCCATGCTGCCGGGGAGTTTAGCAGTGAGGGCAGGAGCCTATTGCCCTTGCTGTTGCCGCTCACCGAGGATGGCGATGCCGAGGTCATGTCTGCAGCGGTGTGGGCACTAGGGCAGATCGGTGGTGGCGCTGCTGAACGTACCTTGCAACGGTTGGTCCAGAGCGACGATCCGGTCATTCAGCAAGTCGCCGAAGAAGCGTTGGCAGAGTTACACTTTACCGATGACGCTGGTAGGTTAATCTAGCGATGCTGCTCCCCGGCCTAGCTGCAGCCCAGAACTACAACCATATCTTCATGGCTCCTCACCTGGATGACGTCGCGTTATCGGCCGGTGGGATTGTGGCTCTACTGGTGGCACAAGAGCAGCGTGTGCTCGTCGTGACTATCTGTGCCGGGAGCCCGGATGCCACACGGCCTCTCACCCCATTTGTGGCGTATTTACATGCCACGTGGAATTTGGGAGATGATCCTATAGCACTGCGTCGGGAGGAAGACACCCGTGCCCTGGCACAGCTCCGCGCAGACGGTCTGCATCTAGGTGAGCTCGATGCTGTCTATCGTGAGCCGGCATACAGTAGTCGTGACGGTATTTTTGGCGCATTGAATGCTACCGATCCCCTGGTAGCGGCGACAACTGCAGTGTTGACGACGCTACGCGAACAAAATCCGGATGCTACGTTATATTTGCCGCTTGCCATCGGCAATCACGTTGATCACCAGGCTGTGTGGGCGGCTCGGCAGTCCGTACCACGCACCGCGCTCGCCTTCTATGAAGACTTTCCGTATGCCGCATGGCCGCATGCAAGTGCGGCGCGTATGGCGACGCTTAACGAGCAGCTCATGCCAGAGTTAGTGCCAATCGATCCTTTTTTGCCTCGCAAGCTCGCCGCAATTGCCGAGTACCAGTCGCAGCAAAGTGAGCTTTTCCATGAGGCTGCGATGGAGGATATCGTCACCACCTACTCGGCTGAAGTTAATGGGCATGGTCACCATAGTGAACGTTTGTGGTTGCCACAGAGCTAGGGCTCGCCGTTCGAGAGTATAGCGATCCGGTGGAGTGGAACGCGCTGGTCATCGGCCACCCGCATAATCACCTGCTGCAAAGCTGGGGTTGGGGCGAGCTCAAGGGATCGGTTGGCTGGGAGCCGGTGCGCGTTGCGGTGCTCCGTGGCGATGGCCGCTTTGCCGCCGCTCAACTGTTATTCAAGCGTATGGCTGGCTTGTCAGTAGCCTATGTTCCGCGCGGACCTTTGTGGAGTGGCGATACCACACTCGACCGTTGTTTGCTCCAGCTCTTGCGACGCGTCGCGCACCGTCGCCGCGCCGCCTTCCTGCGGCTGGAACCAAATATCTTGGAGCACGATTCACTGGCTGGGACGCTTCATTCGTTGCTGCAAGTCACCGGTTTTGAAGTCGCCGATCCGCTCCAACCCCGTACATCAATTCATCTGGATCTGGCGCTACCTCCTGAGAAGCTCTTGCTGGGGGCTTCTAAAGGTCACCGTGCCGATGTACGGCGAGCTGAACGTAGTGGCGTGACAGTTAGAGTCGGCAGTACCCCGGCGGATCTTGCCGCGTTCTACGCCATTATGCAAGCAACGGCCGCCCGCGCTCAGTTTGGTATTCATAGTGCAGAGTATTATGCGCGCGCCTTCCACGAATTATCCGCCCCAGCATATCACACATCCGAGCATACTGATGGTGCAGCACGCTTACTCCTGGCTGAGCTACAGGGGTCCGCCGTTGCTGCCTTTATGATCTTCGGCTGGGGATCTGAAGGGCAGTATATCTATAGCGGCTCGAACGATCTTGGACTCAAAAGTGGTGCCAACCATCTCTTGCAATGGTCGGCGATCCGCTGGGTCCAAGCTCAGGGTTGCCGACGCTATGATCTGTGGGGTGTGCCCGAATTGGCGGCCGACCTCGAAGCCGCAACGGGCGACGAGCGCGTTGCCCTCGAAGTAGCTGCCAAAGCGCATCCCCTGTACGGCGCATATCGCTTCAAAAAAGGCTGGGGCGGGCAGGTAGTTTGTTATTTGCCCGCATATGATCAGGTTTATATCCGGCCCGCCTACTGGTGGTGGAAACGCCGTCGGGCTGCGGCTTAAGGTAAGCCATCAGTCTCAATATAGTAATGGAATCGGGAACAAATGCAGCTAGTAACGCTTTTGGTGGGTCTGCCCACCGCCGAAGTGCAGGGCCCGTTAGCCGGCCAGATCGAGCAGATTGTCTACGACTCGCGTGCCGTTGGTCCTGCTAGTATGTTCGTGGCGATCCGCGGCACACATGTCGATGGCCATCGCTTCATCGATCAGGCGCTGACGGCGGGGGCCGTAGCGATTGTGTACGACGACGACCTAGCACTCACGTCCGTTGCTGCCGGGCGCCGTTCGCAGGTGACCTGGATCAAAGTTTCGAACTCACGGGCAGCGCTGGCCCCTCTCGCAGCTGCTTTCTATAACTATCCGGCCAATCGGCTGCGGGTCGTCGGCGTGACCGGGACCAAAGGTAAAACGACCACGGCGACCTTATGCGCGCATGTGCTTGATCGCGGTGGTCATCGCAGCGGAATGGTAAGCACGGCAAACTTTAAGCTGGGCCCCAGGTGGTCTGATAACACCACGCGGCAGACGACACCGGAAGCGCTCGAAGTTCAGCAGCTATTGCAGGAGATGGTCACGGCAGGCTGCGATCACGCGGTCATCGAATCCTCGTCGCATGCCCTCTCTCCGCGCTGGAACCGCGTCGGCTCATGCGCCTTCGATATCGCAGTGTTTACCAACGTCACCCACGAACATCTGGATTACCATGGAACGGTTGAGCAGTATCGGCGCGACAAAGCACGATTATTCGAGATGTTGCACGAAGAGTTACCGGATGCTCATCCGGCCCTGGTCGATAAGCAGCGCAAAGTTGCTATCGTTAATCTTGATGATCCGTATGCTGGTCTTTATCTCGAGGCTGCCGGACCGAGCATCGAGCACTTAACCTACGCCACTGCGCACCCAGGCGCACATGTGCGCGCCATTGATGTTGATATGCGCAGTAACGGTGTGAGCTACACAGCCATGACGCCCTGGGGCGAGGCCGAGATTCAACTGCATCTTCCGGGTCACTTCAACGTGCTGAACTCACTGGCAGCGCTATGTGTTGGTCTCGCGGAGGGCATCCCGCTTACCGAGTGCGCAGCTGCTCTGGCGGCGGTTGAAGGTGTAACCGGCCGGATGGAACGGGTTGATGTGGGCCAGCCTTTTAGCGTGATCGTAGACTATGCCCATAATCCGAGTTCGTTTGAGGAGGTAATGGCCATGATGCGGCCATTGACCGTTGGTAAACTTATCAGTGTATTTGGGTCAGCGGGTGAGCGCGACACGGAAAAGCGCGCAATCCAGGGTGAGATCGCAGGCCACTATTGCGATCTCGTGATTATCACCGACGAGGACCCGCGCGACGAGGATCGTGAAACAATTCTAGAGGCGATCGCGGTCGGAGCACGCGCGGCAGGCAAGCAAGCGGGCAGTGGCTACCTCAAAATAGCCGACCGCGAGCAGGCCTTGCGTGCTGCCTTTCAATCTGCCGTGCCGGGTGATATCGTACTCTTACTCGGCAAAGGCCATGAGTCCTGCATTGTCTATGAGCATGGTCGCAAGCAGCCCTGGCTTGAGCGCGAAGCAGCCGAACGTATTCTGCGTGAGATGAGTGTGGCTTAAACAAAAAGCCCATCTATGATCTAATAGTCATAGATGGGCTCAGTGGTGGTGCCGAGGGAGGGGGTCGAACCCTCGACCTTGGGGTTATGAATCCCACGCTCTCACCAACTGAGCTACCTCGGCAGAATAACGTCTTGCTCATGTTTCTGATCGAAATCAACAACATGAGCAAGATTGTGGTTGCGGCGGATGGATTCGAACCACCGACCTTCGGGTTATGAGCCCGACGAGCTGCCACTGCTCCACGCCGCGTCAACCGGGGTACTTTACCATGCTATGAGCGTGCTGTCAACCCGCAGCGGCTTGCACAATCCACTCGGCAATGAACTGTGCATGTCGTTCAAGGTCTAACACCGGCAAGCGCTCGTTCGGACCAAAGGTTGCGGAGTCTGGGCGTAGCAGCCCGGCACCGACCAGCGGTGCATTACCGGCTAAAATACTTACCGGGCTCGTATAGGGTGCGAGGGGAACGACACGCCCGGGACTACCGTAGATTGTCTCACTCGCCGTCATTGCAGCATCACTCCATGCCTCGTCTCCGCTGGCTGGCCGGCCGGCATAGCTACCCGGTAGTCTTATTAATTGCAGACCGTTCCATTGATGCTGATCGACATGTGCTTGCAGCTGCTCCCAGATCAGATCGGGTTGTTGATCTGGCACCAACTGGAATTGCAGGATTGCGGTGGCCCGTTTAGGCAGTGCCGGTAGCTCACCTGCCTCCACGGTGAAGTGGCTGATATTACAGGTTGGCGAAAATGACTCCGTGCGCAACAGCATCGAGCCACTCATATTCGTAACGAAGCGCTCGATATTCCAACTGCGTCGCCGCTCCGCCTCGCCGATCTCTAACCCCTGGATGGTACTCATCGCCACTCGGTCCGGCGGTTGCACGTCATCATAAAAGCCCTCGGGCAACAGCTCCTCGAACTCGCTTTTGATACTTCCAAGTGCCCAGGTCAGGCTCCAGATCGGGTTCGGGACGCTGGCAGCATAGCGCAATGGCAGCGGCTGGTTGGGACCATCGGCACGGACTTCGGCCTGCAGGAGCCCTTTGACACCGCTATACATCAGCGGGAGGCCGTTGGCTTGCACGTCACCGCCATTCCAGAGTGCGACATCCACTGGCGGCACGTGTACCGCGATTGCCGGCAGATGTGCGCTGCCCGTTTGGTATTCACCTTCGATTACCACCCAGATGTTAAAAGGTAAACTGCGGTGTTCGATCAATGTACCAACTGCTGCCGCGCGTGCCACAAACTCGGCTTTGGCGATGACGCCCCGCCCGTAGAGCAGGCCATCCTGCTCAGACAGTTGAAACGGCTCGCGTGTCCAGTCGCGTCGTACGCCAAGTGGTGCAACATCATAGTGACCGTAGATCAGCAGCGTCCGACGGACGCCCGCATCGAAACGGCCAATAACGATCGGGGCTCCGGCGGTTGCTACAACGTGTGCGTCAAGCCCGTAGCCCCGCAGAATGCTCGCCACCGCTTGAGCACCGCCTGTCAGGGAGCGGCTATGCCCACTTACCGATGGCTCGCGGCATAACAGATCAAGGTTAGGCAACAAACCGTCCAGCTTGATGGGCGGTGATAACTGCATAACGGCTCCTTTTAAGGATGGTCGTAGTATCATAGAGCCGATGCAAAGAGTCAAATATGCAACAGTTTCGCTTGTTTGTTGCCCTTGATTTGCCGTCAGAGATTAAGGCGCTTGTCGCTCAAATCCAGAGCCGTTTGCGGGTGGCTGTGCCGAGTGACATAGTCCGCTGGGTGGACCCGGTGGGCACACACATCACGTTAAAATACTTAGGGGCCACGGGCCAGGTAACGCAGATCAAAGCAGCACTCGATTTGCTTGCGCAGCCGCAGCCGTTCTCCCTCTACACAACGCAGCCCGGTGCTTTCCCCGACCTGCGGCAGCCACGGATTCTCTGGCTTGGCATGGGCGGCGATCTGCTACCATTATCCAGCCTCCAACGTTTGGTCGAAACGCATCTGGCGCCGCTGGGCTTCCCAACGGAGCAACGTGCCTTTACTCCACATATTACGCTAGGGCGCATCAAGCAGAGCGAACGGGATCAACCGCC